>JAKVCY010000023.1 GCA_022448425.1 Thalassotalea sp.
TAAGAAGTATCGAGCCGTAGCCACTCGATACGATAAATTAGCCAGAAACTACCACAGTGTGGTGGCACTGGCTTTTGCACTTATGTGGTTACCGATGTGGGTTGATTAGGATATGTACAGCAAAGATCAACACGCTCTAGATTTAGGCAATTTTTCTTTTCAAATTTTAATATATGCGTAGAACATAGCGTTCCATCACCAAAACCAATCTCGCCCTCATCATTTATGAAGACGTTAAGCTTATCCTGAACACCCGCAACACTAAGCCTAGGCTTGTCATCCCACGTTAATAAGCCTATGTCTTCTTTAGTATCTAGTCTACTTTCAAGCTCATCTTCAGTGAGTAATCTAAAAGTAGGCTCATCAGCTTCATTTACACTCTGTTCAATGCTGTCAGAGGCAAAGGTGACAGCCCCTGAGAGATCGCCGCCTATTTCACGTATTTGTGAGAAAACATTTTTTTCTGATACGCCAGCCCTTTCTGCAAGGAGTAATCGAGCTTCACCTTCTGGTAAGGCATTATCAAGAAAGTTATATGCAACAGCGTTATCGTGATTATTATCAAGCGTTAGGCTTGGAGATATAGCAAAACCATTTTGTTGCCAATCATTATTATATTCTAGTTTGGGCAAGCCGGTTTCTTTGCTCAGTGATAGTTCACCGATAACGTTTTCCGCAAATCTCACATTGAGACTGTAGGCATCTAATTTATCATTCATCTGTTAGACCCACTCGTTATCAGCTATAGAATTGGTGTTCGGAGTTAATAGCTCCTTTGTTGTTAGTTTTATCCCTAAGCCTTGTAAAACCGAAAATACTGCGGACAAAGTACAATTTGCGTTGCCGTTTTCAATACGCGATAGCGTATTTATACCGACTCCACATAGCGCTGCGCAGTCTGCTAGTTTCATATTCAACTTTGTTCGTTTTGCTTTAATTAGCTTACCTAGTACTTCCGCATCTTCTATGTGTGCAGAGCTAGGCATGTCTGAAACTTTAACTCGATTAGCCATATTGATAGTACCCAATAATTCACCACTAGTAGTGATTATATTATTTGAAGTCACATTAGCAATAAATATTCACTACTATTAGTTAATAAATTAGGTAGTAGTCATAAGACGAGTTATATTCACCACTATTAGTGAATATAGGGTGGTGGCGTAGTAATTCAACAATAGTTCACTAGTAGTGGTGAACTATTTACAATTAACTATTACGCAGTAAATTTAGAACTTGAGAAGTAGTAATAGTCGAATCAGTCAAAGCTTTCTCTAGAAGCTCTTTGACCTTTTTAGAAGGTACCTTCGACTCTAGTCGGTTATTGGCTAGTGCCTGCTTAAGAGCAATCTGAAAGAGTTTTAAAGGGCTGTAGACGTATTTCTGTTATGTTTTTAATAAAACCATGGAAGTAATAACGATTTTTTTAACAATATTAGAAAACTAGTTTTTTAATTCAGAAAAAAGTTAACTAGAATACGTATTAGCAAAGTGAAAAGGTTCGGACCCACCAAATGCCTTGTATTTTTTTTGGTGTATATGAAGGAAAGTGAAGCTTTATAAGGGGCTGTGAAGGTATAGTATTACCGTCATAGCACCTTTGTTACTGCTTATGACGGTAATTGAAGATTTATAACGTATTGTAAACGTAGAAAAACCACTACTCAACATTTTGGATCTGCTCGCGCATTTGCTCAATAAGCACCTTCAACTCAACCGCAGCATTGGTGATGTCTGCATTAATTGACTTTGAACCTAGCGTGTTTGCTTCGCGGTTAAATTCTTGCATCATAAAATCTAAACGGCGACCTTGTGGTCCGCCTTTCTTTAAAATGCCTTGAGTTTCTTTTACATGGCTGAATAGGCGATCAATTTCTTCGTCTACATCCATTTTTTGGGCAAGTAGCACAAGTTCTTGTTCGACACGGCCAGACTCAGGCTCAATACCTGCATCATTGAATTTCTCAACAATACGATCTTTCTGCCATTGGATAATCTCTGGCATATGCGCTTTTACTTTTTCCGCTTGTACAACAATACCTTCAAGGCGTTGTTCGATAAGCGCTTTCATGTTGGCGCCTTCACTAGCTCTTGCAGCAATGAAGTCTTTTAGTGCTTGGTCAAACGCCGCTAGAATGTCGGCTTGAATCGCGTCCATGTCGGCTTCTTCAGCTTCCATTACGCCAGGCCAGCGCATAATTTCTACTGGGTTAATACTGCTGTCGTCTAGCTTGCCAGCAATAGTTTGTGCATGAGCGATAAGTTGCTCAGCCAGTGTTGAATTTAAGTTTAGTGCGCCTTTGTTGGCTGGGTTAGCAGTAAAACGTAAGCTACATTCTACTTTGCCACGGTTTAGTGCTTTACGAAAACGTTCACGTAACACGGGTTCAATGCTGCGGAACTGCTCAGGTAAGCGAAAGTAGGTTTCTAAGAATCGTTGGTTAACCGAGCGGATTTCCCAAACGGCATTACCCCATTCGCCTTTTACCTCGTTGCGAGCAAAGGCTGTCATACTATGAATCATAATCTTTCCTATTAACTAATTTTATAAGAATGAATCACAGCGGATTATGCCTGAGTTACTGAAACAGCGCTAGCAATAGCCGCGCTAGTTCCTGTTATTTGCCATAAAGTTGCGCAGCTGGCTTATACATTACCCATGAGGCTAGTACATATTTATCGTTAGAAATCGGTGTGCGACCTCGATGCGTGTGAGTGAACCCGCAGGGTGATATTACTAAGCTTCCTTGTGATGGTTTGATACTTGCTTGCTGATAAAAGAAATCGGTTTCTCCGCCTTCAGCGACGTCGTTTAAGTAAACCAACCACAATAATGTTCGGTGTAGGCTCTTTTGCTTGGGATCGCTCGGATGCGGATAGTGTTCTGAATGCCAGTGACCAAAGTTACCTTTTTTGGCCACATACTTCTGCATATTGATGTCATCAAGCTCAAAGATAGATTGCACTAGCTGATTGAATTGCTCATCTGGCATTTTCGCCAGCGCGTCAGCATCTATCCTTCTAACGTCACCAGTTTTGGCATCTTGTATACTCGGGCTTATCGCGCCCGTAATGATATGCGGATAGGCTTTCACATATTGAACAAGGCCCTGTGGAATAACGTTATTGACCGCTTGATGTTCTGATTGCCATTCAGGAAGCGTAGACAGGTGAATGTCAGTGCTGTTCTTTTTGGTTAAATCGACACCCGAGCCTACTCTGCCCTGTTGTTGACGTGTATCTTGTTCAAACTTGTTGATTAAATGCTGACAAAATTCTTGATTTAGTGCTTGTTTGAATTCAACGATAAAGTGTTACATTTGTAATTATTAGTAGTATTAGCAATATCTGCATACTACTGAATAAGCAACCGTGTTGTCAGCTTTTGTTATGAATTAAGTGAGGAGTGACTGACTTTCGCTAAGTTAATATGATGCGGGAATTAGGTTACGAGCTGATTGCTAACGCTAATGTATGCAAGCAGTACGCATACACTAACGAAAGTTAGACTTTTTAGCTTATTTGTGACTGCTGCCAACGAGATTTAATGTGCTCTGCAACGCGGAACGCATTCGCATAAATGGTGTAGGTATAAGGCACGCTGCCACCGGTTGGCATGAATGAACCGTCAGTGACAAACAAGTTATCAACTTCGTGCGCCTGACAGTATTTATTCAATACTGACGTTTTCGGGTCATCACCAAAACGACAACCGCCCGCCATTAAGTTTGTTGGCGGATAGCTACTTACTGAAGAGTAAACATTGGTTGCACCCAATTGTTTAAGCACAGTTTCGGCTTTGGCCGCGATGTATTCGCCTACTTTTAGATCTTGAGGGTGGTAGCCAATTCTCACTTTAGCGACAGGGTCGCCCCATTTGTCTTTCACTGAACCGTCTAGCTCAACAAAACAATCATCTGTTGGCAGCCAGTCATTAAACACTTCAAAGCGAAGCGTGCGATACGTTGTGAATTCCTGTGTTAAGTTAGCCTTTAATGCTTCACCCCACACAAGCTCATCGTTATCATCGTATTGTGAACCCATTGCACGCGCAATTGGGTTTTGATGGAACAGAAAATCGATAGTGCCGCCTTTAGCCTTACCGCTTGCATTAGCGCCTTCAAATTCAGCATCGTCAATTTCGTACCAGTCTTGAATAGCACGATTAACAAACGGGCCTACTTGTCTTAATTGGGCAATTTGCTCTTTCGAGAGCTGGTCGAAGTCGAAATCACCACGACCAGTGCCACCTGCACTAAACACTAAGTTTTTACCAACTTGGCCGCTATTGTTGGCTAAACCGTTCGGGAATTTCTCTCCTACTGATGCCAGCAACAGACGAGACGTTTCTACAGCCTGACATGCGACAACGTAGAAGTTAGCACTTACTTTCTGCTTTTTACCTTGCTGGTTGTAGTATTCAACGCCAGTTATTTCGCCAGCAGCATTTGACGCAATATTAAATACTTTAGCATTTGGCAAAATAGTTAAATTACCCGTAGCTACAGCGTGGTTTAACAGCGCAGCTCTAGCACTTCCTTTCGCTCCTGACGAACAACCATAACTGCTGCAGTAGCCTGAATATTCACAACTGCGACGGCCCATTGCAGGGCGAGAAAGCACTGCACGAGGTACAGGGATTGAGTGATAACCTAGCTCTGTCGCGGCTTTGTCTATCCAGCCAGAGACTGGGTGCTCAGCCACTGGAGGATACGGGAAATCTTTCGAACGTGGTTCTTGATGCGGATGCTCAACCACTCTACCTGAAACACCTACTTGCTCATCTACTTGCGTATAAAATGGTTCAAGTTCTTCGTAGCTAATTGGCCAATCTTCAACGTTGGCACCTTTGATCTCGCCAAAGGTAGACTTCAGTTTAAAATCAACTGGCTTTAAGCGGTGGAAGTAGCCACTCATAAAGTTTGAAGAACCGCCAACTACGTTACCATTCCAAAAGCTCCAGCCCGACTCTTCTGTCGACTCGCCTTGCCAGTATGACGAACCGTCATCACGCTCATATTCTTCTTCAATTACATGACGTTCGTCTACCAGCGAAGGGTTGTAAGCGTCGCGCAAACTAATCGCGAGTTCGTCTTTATAAAATTCATCTTCTGTCAGCCACGGGCCTTTTTCTAGCACCAGTACTTTTGCGCCAGCTTTGGCCAAGGTATATGCTACAGGTGATGCGCCAGCACCACTGCCGACGATACAGATATCATATGTCATGCTTTGCGAGTTTCCTCTGGTGTTAAGTTTTTAACGGCGATACGATTGTTTACGCGCTGTTTGTGGCGTCCTGGTATTTCATAAAAGCGCTTTCCTTTGGCAGGAAGCGGGAAACCAGATTGATGTTCGAGCCATTGCCAGCCAATCCCATCTGGATTACCGCCATAGGCAGGTGGCGAAAGCATCGCTTCATACACATAGTTAATCAGCGTATTTATCCAATTGTGCCCCGCTCTTGAACCCGAGATTTTTCGCAATATTTGCTCTTTCTGCGCTTGTGTTAGCGCTACAAAAGGTTGCTTCAATTCGCTTTCACTAAAACCATTTAACCAGCCTACACCGTTGAAAATAAATTGTTCTTCAGCTTCGTCAATTGGCTGTTCGTCAACCACGTTGAATAGATAAGCCAATGCTTGAATATCTTCGGCGCCGGGGCCTGTAGGCGAACTAGGTAGCAAGTGAATTAGTACAGCGTCTAACGTCAGCCAAGGATCACTTTTCTTTAACGAAAGTAATTTAGACTGTTTTTCTGCTGTCCATGCAAGCGCCTTCGGCATAGCTGCAACGGCAGAAGCACCAGCAGCAGATTTGAGAAGGTTTCGACGCGATAATTTAGCGCGCAGCCACGAGGGAGTTTTGTACTTAGGGTCAAAAACCGACATATTAGAAGCCTTTTTTGTTAACAACTTGTATGTTGAAGCTAATCAACTTTATCAGCGTTTATAAATTTTTAGTGCTGTCAGCTTTCCACTGATCAATGAAAGTTATCCAGTGCTCACGAGAGTACTCACCTGAATTTAGAAACTCTCCGGTATCTTTTGAAAGCACCATTTTGCCTGCAGACGTAGATACATACATATGCGGATAGCCTAGCACTGGCGGTAGCCCGTTCATAAATTCAGTATTCTCATTACTGTCACTCACGTTGATTTTCAGCAACACAAACTCACTGTGTAACGACTGATAGATATCAGGGTTTTCGGTTAGGAATGCATCCATTTTTTTGCACCAGCTACACCAATTACCACCAATCTTTAGTAACACATTACGGTCAGTTTTCTTGGCGAGCTCAATTGCTGCGACTGCGTCTTTAAATGGGTCTCTTTGGTCATCAAATATCTTGCTGTAAAGCGGCAGTTGCTCACTAGTGATCACAGCGTTCATTTCAACAGGTGCTTTTACGGCATTTTCTGACGATACTTTTGAAGATGCGTAAGACAAAGGGGAAACTAAGGTTACGCACAAAGCCGATAATACAGCACTCAATAAGGCTTTTTTCATTTGGGATAACACCTCTACGAACAATCTATATTTACAAGACCTTGCCAAAATAAAACTAATTTCACCAGCCTGTATAAAGTCTAAGAATAACATTACGCTAATTCGATGATGAACGTCACTATTCGCTTTACTCTTGCCTGACTGATTACCTCAGCAATTAGCTTAACTATAGTTCATTCATCTTAGCCGATTACTCCGCTCCACCAACGCCAACACGAGCATAGCTTCATTAGCCAAAAACGATGGAAAACCCTCTACAAATTCTTTCCGCGCGAGTGTAAATAGCTGTTAGAAACGACTATAATGCGTGAAAAATTTAACGAAGGAATTAACATGCGACCAAGTGGCAGAACCCCCGGACAAATTCGTCCCGTAACCATTACCCGCCAATTCACCGCTCATGCGGAAGGCTCAATTTTAATTGAGTTTGGTGATACTAAAGTTATCTGTACAGCGACGGTAGAAGAAGGCGTACCACGCTTTTTAAAAGGTCAAGGCAAAGGCTGGGTTACTGCAGAATATGGTATGTTACCTCGTTCTACGCATACAAGAATGCGCCGTGAAGCAGCAAGCGGCAAGCAAAGCGGTCGTACATTAGAAATTTCACGCTTAATTGCACGTTCTTTACGAGCGGCAGTTGACCTACAAGCACTAGGTGAAAACACGATTACGGTTGATTGTGACGTTATCCAAGCTGACGGTGGTACGCGAACAGCTTCTATTACGGGTGCCTGCGTAGCGCTTGTCGACGCATTAAACTACATGCGTTCAAAAGACATCATCAAAACCAACCCGCTTAAGCATATGATTGCTGCGGTTTCTGTTGGTATATACAAAGGCGAAGCCGTTACCGATTTAGATTATCCGGAAGATTCAGCCGCTGAAACCGATATGAATGTTGTAATGACAGAAACCGGTAAGCTGATTGAAGTGCAAGGGACAGCCGAAGAAGAGCCATTTAGTTTTGAAGAAATGAACGACATGATGCAATTAGCAAAACACAGCATCAACGAGCTTTTCGACATACAAAAAGCGGCATTAAGCTAAACCTATAGCTAAGCACTAATTGAAGAGAATACACTTGTGAAAGATTATCAACGCGAATTTATTGAGTTTGCTTTAAGCAAACAAGTTTTACGATTTGGCGA
Source organism: Thalassotalea sp. (assembly GCA_022448425.1). GTDB lineage: Bacteria > Pseudomonadota > Gammaproteobacteria > Enterobacterales > Alteromonadaceae > Thalassotalea_F. The sequence continues at coordinate 7,656 of JAKVCY010000023.1, forward strand.
GTTCACCTTAAAGTCTGGCCGCACTAGCCCATACTTTTTCAATGCTGGCTTGTTCAACACTGGCGGTGACTTAGCGCGCTTAGGTCGTTTTTATGCTGCTGCATTAGCTGATAGTGGCATTGCTTTTGACTTACTATTTGGCCCTGCATACAAAGGTATTCCTATCGCAACAACAACCGCTGTTGCTTTAGCTGATCATCACGATATGGACATGCCATACTGCTTTAACCGCAAAGAAGCCAAAACACACGGTGAAGGCGGTAATTTAGTAGGTTCAGCGCTTGAAGGTAAGGTCATGCTGGTTGATGACGTAATTACCGCAGGTACGGCAATTCGTGAATCGATGGAGATCATCAAAGCCAACGGCGCAGAGCTTTCAGGCGTACTTATCGCTTTAGACCGCCAAGAAAAAGGTAAAGGTGAGCTTTCTGCTATCCAAGAAGTAGAGCGTGACTTTGGCACACAGGTTATCTCTATTGTTACACTGGGCGACCTTATCACTTATCTTGAAGAGAAAGGTGATATGGCTGATGCATTAGCAGCGATCAAGCAATACCGCGAAGACTACGGTATCTAAATTCGTTGACCATATATCTCGTTTGAAGAGATATATGCTAGATGTAAAAAAGGCGCTTAACTAAATTAGTTAAGCGCCTTTTTTGTATTTTTGTTTTTAAGTATTCAGCTAAACCCTACTTGTGGTATTGCTTACTTAAACGGTGAACGGCTTCAATGAAGTGTCCAGCATGCTCTGGATTCACGTCAGGGTGAATACCATGACCAAGGTTGAATACGTGGCCAGTACCACCATCACCAAAACCTTTTAAGATAGTTGCTACTTCTTCTTCAATACGCTCTTTTGGTGCGTAAAGCATTGACGGGTCCATATTGCCTTGTAGTGCAACTTTATCGCCGATGCGTGCTTTGGCATCTTCAATATTAATAGTCCAATCAAGACCTACACCATCACAGCCAGTAGCAGCGATGCTTTCTAACCACATACCACCGTTCTTGGTGAATAGTGTCACTGGTACTTTGCGACCATCGTTATGGCGCGTTAAGCCGTCTACAATTTTGTGCATGTATTGCAGTGAAAAGTCTTTGTAATCGCGTGGTGACAACACACCGCCCCATGTATCAAATACCATCACTGATTGTGCACCTGCAGCGATTTGTGCGTTTAAGTAACTGATCACTGAGTCGGCAAGCTTATCAAGCAATAGGTGAAGCGTTTGAGGCTCTGCGTACATCATTTTCTTAATTTTAGTGAACGCTTTTGAACTACCGCCTTCTACCATGTATGTCGCTAATGTCCAAGGGCTGCCAGAGAAACCAATCAATGGTACTTGGCCGTCAAGCGCTTTACGAATTGAACGCACTGCGTCCATTACGTATTTTAATTCGCCTTCGGGATCTGGGTGACCAATTTTATCAACGTCTGCTTTACAAGTGATTGGACGCTCAAATTTAGGGCCTTCACCCGTTTCAAAGTAAAGACCTAAGCCCATTGCATCAGGAATGGTTAAGATATCACTAAATAGAATCGCTGCATCAAGCGGGAAACGGCGTAACGGCTGAATGGTCACTTCTGTTGCCAGTTCAGTATTACGGCACAAAGACATAAAGTCGCCTGCGTCTTTACGCGTTTCTTTGTACTCTGGTAAATAGCGACCTGCTTGGCGCATCATCCATACTGGGGTGTAGTCTACTGGCTCACGCGATAGTGCGCGTAAATAAGTGTCATTCTTTAAGTTGCTCATTCAATACAGGCCTCTAAAAATAAGTGGCGGCATTCTACCATCGCCCTATGTTGAATGCCATTGTCGCCGCTCACAAAAGCCACAGAATCTTTGACGTAGATTAACTATGCTTAAAAAATTAACGAGACTCTCCAGATGAAGCAGATATCGTTAAGCGCTCAAAAGATGTGTCCACATAAGTTAATAATTAACCAAAGAAATCATCACTGCTTAGCAGTTTTATTGATTTCGTACTCTAGAGGGTAACGCCTGTAGACACGAGATATACTAAGGTTATCGTAGAATTTTTGCTCTATTAAAGTTGGGATATTTTGTTGCATTCAAAAAAATGCTTTGTTATAAAATGTTTCGCGCTAGTTAAGAAAACAATTAATAAGAAGCTTGTTAAACAAGACCATACAGCGAGCATTTCAAGCCTTACTTCGGTAAGGCTTTTTTATTGCCTGAAATTTGTGTTTCTGAGTATTTCTCAGACAACTAAAAGATACTTAGCATAGAACTAGCAGAGAACTCACAGAAAACTAGATAGTGAGTTGGAAAGTTACTGGCCCGTCATTGAGTAGCGATACTTTCATATCGGCACCAAATATGCCCGTAGGCGCTTTAAAGCCCTTTTCTCGTAGTTGCTTGGTAAAGAATTGATAGAGGTTTTTACTAAAGTCTGGTGCAGCCGCACCAGTAAAGCTTGGTCGCATGCCACTTGAGGTATCAGCAGCCAGGGTAAACTGAGAAACGACAAGGATCTCGCCACCTGCTTGGGCAACATTGCGATTCATTTTGCCGTTATCATCTTCAAAAACTCGATAACCTGCTACGCGTTCAGCTAATCGTTTCGCTTTTTGTTCATTGTCTTCAGGTTCAATGGCTAACAGTACCAAAAGACCCTTTTTGATTTCACCAACAGTCTCACCTTCAACCACAACACTGGCATGAGATACTCGCTGAATTAACGCTATCATTGATGTTCACTTTGTTCCTCAATAAAAGAAGCCATTTTATCCGCAGATTTACAAAATGCATCTATTGTTTGAGACTCAAAACCACTGTGCCCTGCTTGCGGTAAAATTTGTAACCGTGCATTAGTCCACTTTGCTGCAAGCTGATAGGCAGCATCTAACTGACACACCATATCGTATCGGCCATGAAGGATAAACGCTGGAATGTCAGCGATACGGTCAATTTGAGAAAGTAGATAGTTTGGTGACAAGTCGCACTGATTAATAAAATAATGCGCCGATATATTCGCCATGCACAATGCTTGATGTTTATCTTCGATCTGTCGCTTGGTAATTGCATGTTGTTCGATAGTTGATAATCGCATCTCCCATAAGAACCAAGCCTGACTGGCCGCTGCCACTGCTATTTCGTTGTCGCATGTTAGCATTTGATAATAGGCGCCTAGTGGGTCTTCGTTTTCTGCATCAGCAAGTTCCTGAATAAACTCAGTGTAATATTCAGGAAAGAACTTCGCAGCGCCTGATGGCTTGTACAACCAATCTAGCTCGTTTTGCGTGCCTAAGAATATGCCGCGTAGGATAAATCCTAAACAGCGTTTTGGGTAACTAATGCCGTAAGCGAGCGCAAGTGTCGTTCCCCAAGAACCTCCAGACACTACCCACTGCTCAATATTCAAATGAATCCTAAGTTTTTCTAGATCGTTTACCAAATCCCAAGTGGTGTTATTCTCAAGTGAAGGGGATGGAAGTGAGCGACCACAGCCCCTTTGATCAAATAGGATGATTCGGTATTTTTCTGGATCGAAATAGCGCCTATGGGCAGGACTACTTCCCGCGCCTGGCCCACCATGTAGGTAAACGACAGGAATGCCCTGCTCGTTGCCAGATTGCTCAATATAGAGCTGATGAGTATCGTCTACGCTTAACCAAGCAGAAGAGTACGGTTTAATGTTTGGATACAGTGGCTGTGCCATAAATAACGCCCTCTGTTAGTCTAGCTAGTTATCCCGGCTTTGCTATTTGATTCATTAGCAGCTTCGTGCTCAATAGCATCGACATCTAAGTCATTTTCATTTTTTATTGCCACAACCTCAGTATCAGGCTTCTCGGTAGCAGCAGAATGTCTCGTTGCAAAAGACTCAAGCGATGCGGTTACAAGTGCACCAAACAACACGACCATCCAAGATAGATAAACCCAAACAAACAAAATAGGAATACCCGCAAGTGCACCATATATCGCTTGATATGACGGAAACTGCGTCACATACAACGCAAACCCTTTTTTAGCGAATTCGAAAAGAACAGCCGCTACAATAGCTCCTGCAAAAGCATATCGCGTGGGTACCGTCTTATTGGGTACAACCAAGTAGAGAATTAAAAATGCCACTGAGGAAATTATCAAAGGTAGCGCACGAATAAATACGCTGCTGATACCTAAGAAATCATAATCCCCCAAGGATACCAGAGAGACTACATACGAAGTAGCAGCTAAGCTACCGCCCACCATCACAGGACCTAGCGTTAGCACCATCCAATACATTGAAAACGAAGTGATCATTCGTCTCTTGGCAGATACATGCCAGATGCGATTTAAACTTTTATCTATCGCAGAAATTAGCATCAGCGCCAAAAGAAACAGGAAAATTACCGCGACTGCCGACATCTTGGATGCATTGGCAACAAATCCCGTTAAGTAGGTTTGAACGGTATCCCCTGCCGTTGGCAAAAAGTTGCTATAAACCAAGCCTTCAATTTCGGTTTTAATCTCTCCAAAGATAGGAAATGCCGTAAGTACCGATAGCATAACGACAAGCAAAGGCACCAAAGACATCAGCGTTACATAGGCAAGGTAGCCAGCAACTACATGAATTTGTGCACTTTGAAGCTCTCGCCACAAGAAACGAACGAACTTTAAACTTTCTTTTGCAACTGGTGAGACACGCTCAGTCCATTGAAATGACATAATTATTTACCGATTCAGGTTTAAACAGTTATCGCTTTATACTATGCTTAAACCGATTATACTTAACAAAAACATAACATAATTAGTAGGATATCTAAAATGTCAGGACAAGGTTCAGGTGGTAACGTACTCGCAGCGATTTGTAGCTTTTTTATCGCTGGTTTAGGTCAACTAGTACAGGGAAGAATTCTAGCTGCAATCGCATTTTTCCTATTAACTTGGGTTAACTACACATTAGCAGCCACAGGCATATTATTTTTCATGGCGTTACCTGGGTTTATTTTTCACGTTTGGGCGATTATTGACGCTGCCCGATATAAAGGGTGATGTGAAAAATGAAACTGCTCAGCACGGTTAAGTTATTAGCCCTCTTATTGCTACTTCAGGGCTGTCAATCCGCCTACTATTCCGCTATGGAAAGTTTTGGTAAGCACAAACGTGATTTACTCGCAGATGAAGTTGAAAGTGCACAAGAGGCGCAAGAGGAAGCACAAGAGCAGTTTAGCAGTGCCCTTGAACAATTATCGGCGCTAATCGAATTTGATGGTGGCGACTTGCAAGCACAATACGAGGCCACCCTATCTCAGTATGAAGCGAGTGAAGATGCCGCTAACGATGTTTCGAAACGTATTAACAACATTGAAAATGTAGGTGATGCGCTTTTTGACGAGTGGCTCGACGAAATTGAGCAATACAGTAGCGCAAAACTCAAAGCCCAGAGCCGCAGACAATATCAAGATACCGAACGCCGCTACCAAAAGCTGTTGCGCGCTATGCGTAAAGCGGAAGGTAAAATGGAGCCGGTACTCGCCGCATTAAAGGATAATACGCTGTATTTGAAACATAACCTTAATGCGAGTGCTATTGGTGCGTTAGAAGGTGAATACAGAGATATTCAAGCAGATGTTAATTTGCTGATAAAAGAAATGAACGCTGCCATTGCGGAATCGGAAACCTTTTTGTCACAACTAAACCAAGGCTAGTTGCAAGGAAGTTGACTTATTCGCGTCGGTGTCTGAATACTCTCGTTGAGATACAGGCATAAAAAGTAAGATTCACGTCTTGCTTTTTTTTATGTCTGTTTTTTAGCAATATTTGCATCAGTAGTGCTAGAGCCAAGGTTTTGTATGGCTGATTAGTCTTTGTCGTTATCCCAACGACTTTGCATATTGTTAACTACAGTAAGAATATCCGAAAGCTTCTTAATGTGCTCATGATTGGCATCGCCATCTTGAAACCGCTCACTTAATTCTCGCAGTTGCTTTAATTGGTCAGGGGACATTTTGTTACGTTCCATATGAATGTTTAGAAGCACTAATTAGTGGACAGCACGAAGATAATGAGGTTTGATCCTGCTCATCTTAGGAGCATCCTTAGATCGCCCCTCACAGATAAACTCTTCATACAACGACTTAAGCTCGAACTGTTCTTGCTGACTCGCACTTTGCGAAACCGCTTTTTCAAACAACAAACTCATTCGGCACACTTTACTATTGTCCATATAGCTGAGCTTCCCTACGCATTTCAAACTACCAATAATTTTAGCAGTGCCTCGACATAGCTCTAGTTAACAAACAGTAATTCCAGGTTACATCCGGTTAACAACTGGGTTCTTCTCAAAATTAATTAAGTTTTTCAAGGCATTGAAAAAAGCAATTTCTCCTATTGATAATGTCTCTTAAAAATATCTGACAAGTGTTTGAGACATGTCTTACAAAATCCACATCCTAATGGGAGCCCAAGCCACAAAAATTAAACACTCATGCATTGTTTTCAGGCAATAAAAAAGCCACCGACAAGGTGGCTTTTTCTAACTAATTCTTCACTACGAATTATTTTTTCGTGCGGCTTTCACGCTTACGATCTGACTCTTTAAGCCACTTCTTGCGAATACGAATATTCTCAGGTGTAACTTCTACTAATTCGTCATCATCGATGAACTCTAGCGCTTGCTCTAACGTCATCTTAATTGGCGGCGTAAGTACTTGCGCATCATCAGTACCAGAAGCACGAACGTTAGTTAATTGCTTACCTTTAAGCGCATTAACCGTTAAGTCGTTATCGCGGCTATGAATACCGATAATCATACCTTCGTATACTTCAACACCGTGACCAATCATTAAACGACCACGTTCTTGTAAATTAAATAGTGCATTAGTTAACGCTTTACCTTGAGCATTCGCAATTAACACACCGTTTAAGCGTTGGCCAATCTCGCCACCTTTGTGCGGGCCATACTGTAAGAACGTGTGGTAGATTAAGCCAGAACCAGACGTTAACGTCATAAACTCAGTTTGAAAACCAATTAAACCACGGCTTGGCATAATAAAGTCCATACGAATACGGCCTTTACCATCTGGCGCCATATCAGTAAGTTCTGCTTTGCGTAAGCCCATTTTTTCCATGATTGAACCTTGATGCTCTTCTTCAACATCAACAGTTACTGTCTCGTAAGGCTCTTCAAGTTGACCATCGACTTCGCGCATAATTACTTCAGGGCGAGAAACTGCTAGTTCGTAACCTTCACGACGCATATTTTCAATTAAAATACCTAAGTGAAGTTCACCACGACCAGATACTTTAAATTTATCTGGGTCGTCTTGTTGTTCTACACGTAATGCTACGTTGTGAATAAGCTCTTGGTCTAAACGATCTTTGATGTTTCGTGAAGTTACATACTTACCTTCTTGGCCAGAAAAAGGTGACGTATTTACTTGGAACGTCATTGTAACTGTAGGCTCATCAACAGATAGCGGCGGTAATGGAGCTACTTCATTCGGACAACAAATAGTGTCAGAGATTTTCAGCTCACCTAGACCAGTAATCGCAATAATATCACCCGCTTGTGCTTCTTCAGTCTCGTGGCGCTCTAGGCCCAAGTAACCGAATACTTTACCCACTTTACCGTTGTGCACTTGACCAGCAGCTGTTTGAATTGTTACTTGCTGGTTAGGTTTTACTGAACCGCGAGTAACACGACCAACACCAATTACACCCAAGTAAGAGCTGTAATCAAGCTGTGAGATTTGCATTTGGAATGCACCATTGGGATCTGCATCTGGTGCTGGTACTTGATCGATAATAGTTTCGAAAAGTGGTGTCATGTCTGTACCCACTTCACCTTCGTCCTTCGATGCCCAACCGTTAATTGCAGAAGCATAAACTACTTGGAAGTCTAACTGTTCGTCAGAAGCACCTAAGTTATCGAATAAATCGAATACTTGATCCATCACCCAGTCAGGACGAGCGCCTGGTTTGTCGATTTTGTTGATAACAACGATTGGCTTTAAACCTTGAGCAAACGCTTTTTGTGTTACGAAGCGAGTTTGCGGCATTGGACCTTCTTGCGCATCAACGATAAGTAGTACAGAGTCTACCATCGACATTACACGCTCTACCTCACCACCAAAGTCTGCGTGACCAGGAGTGTCTACGATATTGACGCGGTAGTCTTTCCAGTTGATCGCAGTGTTTTTAGCTAAAATGGTGATACCACGTTCTTTTTCGATATCATTTGAGTCCATCACGCGGTCTTCAAGTTCTGTACGAGAATCTAACGTACCAGACTGCTCTAATAACTTATCAACTAGGGTTGTCTTCCCGTGGTCAACATGGGCAATAATTGCGACGTTACGCAAATTATCGATTGAGTTTATAGCGATATCACTCATATGTGTCTCTTAAATATGTGGGTAGTAAACCGAAGCAATTGCGAGCTATGGCTGCTATTTCGGCTATCTAACGATTATCTAGTATTTGTTGGCGCGGATTATAGACGAAAAAAACCGCGATTACTCGCGCTAAATTGATAAAATCCAATTAATAGATATAACCAGTGTAGAAGACAGCAATTAATTATCTACCTCTTATCTTTTAATATTGTTTGAATACGGTTTGACGCACCATAAAGTTGCCATCTCACTAGCGATTGCTAAACATATTATCTACACTCGATTGCACCAATAAGACAACTTACAACACCTAACGATCCATTTTGGTGCATGTGATTCTCCATTTTGGTGCATCACTCGATGATAAAATAGCTAAAGCTATTGATTTTATTGGGTTTGTTTTTTGGCATGATTATGGCAAGGTCTGGCTCAAGCCGAATGCAGCGCATTTTAATACCATTTTTACTACTAAGATAACTTCACTGGAGACAATAATGTCACAAGCAGTTTTAGATTTAATCAAAGAAAACGACGTTAAGTTCGTTGACCTACGTTTCACTGATTCGAAAGGTAAAGAACAGCACGTTTCATTACCACATCACCAAGTCGACGAAGACTTTTTTGAAGACGGCAAAATGTTCGATGGTTCTTCAATCGCTGGTTGGAAAGGTATCAACGAATCAGACATGGTATTAATGCCTGACGCTTCTACTGCTGTTTTAGACCCATTCACAGAAGAAGTTACTTTAAATATCCGTTGTGACATTGTTGAACCAGCTACGATGCAAGGTTACAGCCGTGACCCTCGTTCAGTTGCTAAGCGTGCTGAAGAGTACATGCGTTCAACTGGTATTGCTGACACTGTATTATTCGGCCCAGAGCCAGAGTTCTTCGTATTTGAAGACGTAAAATTCAAAGCTGACATGTCTGGTGCTTCATACTCAATCGACGATCCAGAAGCAGTTTGGAACTCAGACACTGACTACGAAGGCGGTAACAAAGGTCACCGCCCAGGCGTTAAAGGTGGTTACTTCCCAGTAGCACCGGTAGATTCTTCACAAGACTTGCGTTCAGCAATGTGTTTAGTAATGGAAGAAATGGGCTTAGTTGTTGAAGCACATCACCACGAAGTTGCTACATGTGGTCAAAACGAAATCGCTTGTCGTTTCAACACTATGGTTAGCAAAGCTGACGAAGTTCAAATCTACAAGTATGTTGTTCACAACGTTGCAGACGCATACGGTAAAACAGCTACATTCATGCCTAAGCCATTAGTTGGCGACAACGGTACTGGTATGCACTGTCACCAATCTTTAGCAAAAGATGGCGTTAACTTATTCGCAGGTGACAAGTACGGCGGTCTTTCTGAAACTGCTCTTTACTACATCGGTGGTATCATCAAGCATGCTAAAGCGTTAAACGCTTTCACTAACGCTTCAACTAACTCATACAAGCGTCTAGTTCCAGGCTTCGAAGCACCAGTAATGTTAGCTTACTCAGCACGTAACCGTTCTGCTTCAATCCGTATTCCAGTAGTTCCTTCTCCGAAGGCACGTCGTATTGAAGTACGTTTCCCTGATCCAACTGCTAACCCATACTTAGCGTTCTCTGCAATGCTTATGGCTGGCCTTGACGGTATCAAAAACAAAATCCACCCTGGCGAAGCTATGGATAAGGATTTATACGACCTACCAGCTGAAGAAGCTGCAGCTATCCCACAAGTTGCATCATCTTTCGAAGAAGCTTTAGACGCGTTAGAAGCTGACAAAGAGTTCTTAATGGAAGGCGGTGTTATGGACGCTGACATGATCGATGCTTACATCGGCCTTAAGCGTGAAGAAGTTGAAAGACTTAACATGACAACTCACCCAGTTGAGTTCCAAATGTACTACAGCGTTTAATTGCTAAATATTCATTAACTTATTGATCAGGTTAATGTTTCGTATAAAAAGCTCACTTCGGTGAGCTTTTTTGTGGATAACCGAAAGATATTTGTTAAGATTAAAGGCTAATCACTTTGCAGGAGCAACTTTAATAGGCACATGAAGCAGTTAACTACTCTGATATTAATTGTCTTATTATCGCTACCTGTTGAAGCGTATCAGGCGAAGGTTTACGTATGGCGAGATGAGAATGGCGTGCTCGTGTTCTCTGATAACCCAAGGCCTGGTGCAGAAGAAGTTAAAGTGGAAGAAAAAAACGATGTCCTCCCCTCTGTAGACACCTCCATCCTAGACATCACACCACAAGTCATTGAAGATAAATACGAAGTTATAGTTACACAGCCAGAACAGAACGCAACCATACGCGATAATAGCGGTTCGGTATTCGTCTCTGGTGGTATCAAACCAATCTTCAAGCGTGGCTTTAAAGTTCAGCTAATTCTCGACGGCAAAGTCTACGATAAAGCTCAAACCCACTCTATGTTCGCCCTCCGAAATATCGACCGCGGTGAGCACCAAATAAAATTAGAATTACTCAATGAGAAAGGCAAGGTTATTGCATCGTCAGAAGCAGTAACCTTTTATATGCACCGCGCACGCATAAATTAGTGCATTACCGTGCAATATCTTAGGTTTCAACTTATAGTAACTAATTTGATGCACACTATTGGTGCAACTGGAGCCTACGGTTGTTTAATCGAAACGATTTACATAGACACAAAAAAACCTATCAGCACCAATTAGCGAATCAATTGGTTACAGCGGTAATCGTTTTAGATGCTGGACTCAAAATTCAGTACCTCAATCCCGCAGCAGAAGCATTACTGATAAAAAGCTTTAATAAGCTTTTTAACTTACCGCTTATCGAAGTAATACCTCACTCGACGCTTGACCCTGCACGCTTAATGCAAGTTATCGAAAGTGGACAAGAGTTTAGTGACAGCGACGTAAGTGTGCAGTTAGGTGATCATTTCAAATTTACGGCAGAAGTAACTGCTTCAGCAACAGAATTTAGTCATCAGCCCCATGTGCTATTGGAGCTTAAAAGAGTCGATCAGCAAAAGCAGATCAGCGCAGAAGCATTCCAACAACAGCAGTGGGAATCGGCTAGAGATCTTATTCGTGGTTTGGCACACGAGATCAAAAACCCATTAGGTGGTTTACGTGGTGCTGCACAATTGCTAACCAAAGAGCTAAATAGCGAACAACAAGAATATACTGCCATGATTATAGAGCAGGCAGACAGACTGCGTAACTTAGTCGATAGGTTACTCGGCCCTAATCAGCTGCCGAAGATGGAAGTACAGAATATTCACTTGGTCTTAGAGAAGGTTAGTCAACTAGTTGCTTTTGATAATGAAAAGAATATCCGAATTGTTAGAGACTACGATCCATCTATTCCAGATATCGCGTTCGATGCTGATAAACTACAGCAAGCAATTTTAAACATCGTCAACAATGCTGTTCAGGTTATTGAGCCTGGCAGTTCAATAACACTGAAAACCCGTGTTGCTAGCAATCAAACAATCAATGGAAAACGCGTACGTTTGACGATTGTTATCAGTATTATCGACTATGGCCCAGGCATTCCTGAGGATATTCAGGATACTATTTTCTACCCAATGGTTTCGGGCCGTTCAAATGGCACAGGCTTAGGCCTCGCCATCTCTCAAACCCTCGTCAATCAGCACAAGGGAAAGCTTTCCTGTAGCAGCCGACCTGGTCGCACAGAGTTCACATTATTATTACCAATTTCAGAAGAGAACACTTTATGATAGCCGAACAAGTTTGGATTGTAGATGACGATAGCTCTATCAGATGGGTTTTAGAAAAAGCCTTCAAGAACGCACAAATATCTTCTGCATCGTTCGAAAATCCTAATAACCTGCTCACGGCGTTAGACCACGGACAGCCAGAAGTCATTATCTCTGATATTCGTATGCCTTACATGGATGGCATGACATTATTGGGAAAGATTAATCAGCAATTTCCCGATATTCCAGTGATCATTATGACAGCGCATTCAGATCTTGATAGCGCAGTTAATGCATACCAAGGTGGAGCGTTTGAGTATTTACCAAAACCTTTCGACATAGATGATGCTGTTGCCCTCACACGAAGAGCGTTAACTCACGCAAGAGAACAAAGTGCAAAAGCTAAAAAGCAAAAGGACACTCCCAAAACTGTTGGGATAATTGGTGAAGCACCTGCCATGCAGGAAGTGTTTCGTGCCATCGGCCGTTTATCTCGTTCAAGTATTAGCGTACTTATTAATGGAGAGTCTGGTACCGGTAAAGAGTTAGTGGCGCATGCACTTCATATGCACAGCCCCCGAGCCGATGAAACCTTTATACCGTTAAATATGGCTGCGATTCCCAAGGATTTAATTGAATCAGAGCTGTTTGGTCATGAGAAGGGTGCGTTCACAGGTGCTAACTCTGTGCGACAAGGCCGATTCGAGCAAGCCCATAATGGCACCCTATTTCTTGATGAAATTGGCGATATGCCACTAGATGTACAAACAAGATTGTTAAGGGTATTAGCCGACGGGCAGTTTTACCGTGTAGGTGGTCATTCTCCGATAAAAGTCGACGTGCGTATCATTGCCGCTACTCATCAAAACTTGGAAGAGAAGGTAAGAGAGGGTGACTTCCGGGAAGATTTGTTTCACCGCCTAAATGTTATACGCATTCAACTGCCAGCACTTAGAGACAGAAAGGAAGACGTAGAACAGTTGGCTAACCATTTTCTTAAATTGGCGGCTGACGAATTAGGTGTAGAGCCAAAAATTCTTCATAAGAACGCCGTTGCGCAGCTCAAGCAAAGTAACTGGCCGGGTAATGTAAGACAATTAGAAAATATCTGCCGCTTTCTAACAGTTATGGCAAGCGGTAAAGAAATAATCGCAGAAGACCTTCCTGAAGAACTTTACGAAACAACAGTAACGAGCTCTGACGGAAGTGACAACTGGCAGTCTTTACTCAGCCATTGGATGGACGATCAACTATCAAAAGGCCGCACGGCAATTCTTGATGAGGCAACTCCTGAATTTGAAAAGATCATGCTGCAAAGAGCATTAACGTTTACTGGCGGACATAAACAAGAAGCAGCTAAGAAGTTGGGCTGGGGAAGAAATACGCTAACACGTAAGTTGAAAGACTTTAATATGTAATGGTTTGGGCTTATAAAAGCCTTATGCAAGTCTAAAGGCGTAAGGCTTCTAATGAGACGTTCTGGATTGAGAAGAAAGAGTTTATTAAGGCATAGTTACGCAGCTTTTAACGGCCTACGTTATGCGGCACAATCATGGTCAGCGCACTGTTTACAACTATTACAAAGTTTCATGTTGATGAAATGAGCCATAACAATTAAAAAGGCTCCACCAATAATGAAGAATGGCTCTAGTTCTTCTGAAAAGTCATGCTTTATCCAATACACCGCTACACCTAGGTATAGCAAATAAAACGGATATAGACGCTTGTGGTAACGCTTAAAGCCAGAGAACAAAGCAAAAGTTCCAAGTACCGCAGTTGCAATTAGAAACACATGTTCCCAGGTGTGATCTGCGAGAAATGTTAAGCCCAATAAAGGTAGCGCTGGTAATAAAATAGGCAGCAAAATGCAATGCAATGCGCATAATGATGTAGCTGCTATACCAATTCTATCGAGCATTTACCTGACCCTTTCCCATTAAATTAAAATTTTGACTAAATGATACTATATCACATATGGATGAGTATCACACCCCATAAATCCTAAGTGTCTTTAGTCGAAAAGCTTATTACTTGTTCTATATGTGATTTATTTAATGCAAGCATGATTAACCGATCGACCCCGAGCGCAACACCAGCGCATCGAGGCAAACCTTCTTCTAGTGCGGCGATGAACTTATCATCAATATTTTTATACTCAAGTGAGTTTGCCGCACGAACACTGTTGTCTTGTTCGAAACGAGATAATTGAATTTTAGCATCTATAAGCTCTTCGAATCCATTCGCCAATTCAATGCCTTTGAAATAGCATTCAAAACGCTTTGCGACGCGTTCATCCATACTATCAATTATGGCAAGAGAAGCCTGGCTTGCTGGAAAGCTGTGAACAAACACAGGTGCTTCTATACCTATTTCATTCTCAATAAATTCACAGAAAATGAATTGTAATAAAGTATCAAGGCTATTTTCTTCTTCTAGCCAAGGCGATAACTTTCCTTTTTCTCTGATAAAGCTAATACAAGCGTCAATACTAGTTAATAGTGGGTCAATACCTGTTTTATCTATGAAGACTTGTTGATAACTAATAAGCTCAGCAGGCTTAATTTGTAATACGTCTTGAAGAAAACTATCAACTTCAGCTATTAGGTCATGCATTGAAAATTCAACGCGGTACCACTCAAGCATAGTAAACTCAGGGTTATGAAACCTTCCCTGTGGTTCATCTCTAAACGCTTTGCAGAGTTGATAAATAGATTGATAACCAGAGGCTAATAAGCGCTTCATTGCAAACTCAGGAGAAGTTTGGAGATAAAGCGTCTCTTCACCATTCTCGGAAGATAAATACTTGGCTTTAATAGCTTCTAGGTGAACATCTGTAACCGTGCCATGGCATAGTAAAGGTGTTTCTACCTCTACAACGTCTCTACTTGCAAAGAAGTTTCTAATAGATGCAAGCACTTTACTTTTAGCAACGGCCGTTGCCCAATCCATAGAAGGTTGCCATGTCATGTAAAGTACCTCTAAATAGATTATGAAATTTGTAGCAGATACAAAAAAGCCTAGCATTATTGCTAGGCTTTTCGAAGTGGGTGCTGGCAATGACCTACTCTCACATGGGACCTCCCACACTACCATCGGCGCAATTGCATTTCACTTCTGAGTTCGGCATGGGATCAGGTGGTTCTACAATGCTATGGTTACCAGCAAAAAACTGTTATTGGTTAATTACGTCTAAATAAAGCGTTATAAAAACAAAACTAAACAATAAGAGCTTAGAGTAAAAAAGGCTACCCTATCGGATAGCCTTTTTTTTAATGAGGTGCCTAGCAATGACCTACTCTCACATGGGACCTCCCACACTACCATCGGCGCAGTTGCATTTCACTTCTGAGTTCGGCATGGAGTCAGGTGGTTCTACAACGCTATTGTCGCTAGGCGAATTTTATACAGGGATGTA
>JAKVCY010000024.1 GCA_022448425.1 Thalassotalea sp.
AATCGACATTAGGGGTTGTCAATGTATAAGCGCTGGAGAAATATTAAACGCCGTTAAATCAAAATAATTATCACCCCTTGAGAGTCCGTATCGAGGCTCAAATGTGTCATCGCCATCGCCGGACTGTCCTACTCTATTCTCACCATCGAGGCAAAATACACTATTTTGCGCAGCGTCTCATATTGACTATTGGCTTAAAACACACATAAAAACCTAACAATTGTTTTACTAATCGCAAGTTTTGAGTGGCTATTACTCTCGAATCAAGATAATAAGTACACAACTCTTAATTAAATAGGTGGAAGAGAGCTACTGCCTGTTGGTTGAACTTTGTAGTGGCCCAAAACAAGAGTAGTTACTAAGAAATATATTAGCATTTGATTAAATACGAGCCTAACCTTAGAAAACATCAAGCACATAGCGACCTCACATGACTGAAATTGATTATTATTAACTTATACTTAAGTCTAAGTTGGTTTAACTGGCTGGCTCATAACACACTGTTTTAATAGCAATAAAAATCATCACAAAGATATTTATATAAGTTAATTTAAATAAAGATATAAACTAACAACTCATTAATATTCAATATTAGACTAATGAATAGTCAATTTTTTGATAAAAATGATGACAAATGACTTGTTTTGATTGTTTCATGTGGTTACTATGGTTTCACAAATCTTTAACAAGGTTTTTAAGAGAGACACACCTAAATCACACAACGAAGAGAATGGGTCGATGCAAAACACAAGATCAAATATAAATAGAAAGCTGTTAGGGAATACGGCGGCACTATTATTAACCATTAGCTCTCCCACACTACTTGCTCAGGAAGTTAATACCGCAGTAAATAACGCTCAACAGAAAGTAGATAATAAACCCCAAGACGAAGACGTTGAAGTCATTGAAGTTTCTGGTGTTAGAGCTTCTCTGGAAAATGCACTTAATACCAAACGTAATGCCGCATCTATCGTAGATGCCATCTCTGCTACTGATATCGACGCACTTCCAGCTCTCGATTTTGGAGAAGCGCTTCAAGCAATCCCAGGTGTCCAACTAAATACTGACGGAGAAGGCAGACAAAGTACCATTAGTCTTCGCGGGTTAGGCAGCGGATTTGTAAAAACAACGGCTATGGGCCAAACCTTTGCGACTCCTTCAGGTGCAAGTAACATTAATGCTGTCGGTGCACCCAATCCGTTTGCGGCTTTTGAGGCAAGTATTTTTGATGGCGTTACCGTTGTTAAAAGCCCAACAGCTGACCTTCAAGCTGGTGGCATTGCCGGTATAGTAGATCAAAGGCTACAACAGGCTCTTTCTAAGAAAGATGGATCGGCTTCAGTGAGCTTGGGTGGTCGTTACGAAGACTTAACAGGCAACGTTGACCCTAATTTCAGAGTTTCTGGTGTTAAACACCTTGTCGACAATAAGCTAGGTGTAGCATTTAAACTAGCAGGCTCAGGACAAACTTTCAGACGTGATACCTTCGACATTATCGACTATACATCAGTGGATACTGTAGACGGCGACGTTCGAGCAACTAATATCGCAGAATATCGTGAAAAATGGGGCTTAGAAGAAAATGCGCAACTAACAGCGCCCGCGCGAGGTCGTAATGTTAGTGAGTATAGTGACGGAGACAGAATTTCTTTCTCCGGAAATATAGAATATCGCGTAAACGAAAACTTTAAAGTTGGAGCCCATTTACTCTTCTCTGAGCGAGATCTAGCTGACGGTACCAAAGAAGCTACGACGATGAGTCCAGGCTTTAATACTCGCCGTCGCGACAGAGACAACTTCGATGCACGTGTAACACTCGATATGGACGCAGCCCCGTTTGCTTACGATAGAGTAGCCGACGAAGAAGGTGCTCCACTTGTATATGCCGTAAACTCCTATGATTATACTAACGGTACTTTACAAACTGAAAATCGAAAAACGACGTTCAGGGAAAAAACAGAAGGCATTATTCTTTACGGTGATTACTTCACTGAAAATTGGGCTTTTGATGGGAAAATTGCTCACTCTGAAGCAAGTAATCAGTTTCAAAATGTGGGTTTTACCTTCCTCCACGACCAAGATTGGCGTGACAGCTTTAATTTTACAGATGCTGACGGCAGAAGAAACGGGGTTGAAAGCGTTCCAACCGGCTTTAATGGCTCCATAAATTCTGGAAACGGAAACTTAGATAATATTGTGGTGCAGGGTCAATTTGACCAGCCTTATGTTTATAACGATTTGGTGTGGCAAGTTCCAAACCTTAATGCATCAGCTGTTAATTCTGTCTCTGATGCTAACCAAGGCCGCAGGCTCGCATTCAGAATTACTGGTCGAGTTAGAGACTTATCGCGTGATGTAAGCAGTGCTGAATTCAACGCTGAACGATTTGTTGATTTCGGCTTGGGAGATATGCTTAAT
>JAKVCY010000025.1 GCA_022448425.1 Thalassotalea sp.
TGTCTCCAAGTTTATCGACTAATTTTAAATCTAGCTTAGCAACGACTTCTGAGATTGAGCGATTGCGGTACAAGCCTATACTAACGAGTAACCAAACAACCAACTCCGCTGGTAGTTTTCGCCTTCTGATCTGGCTTTATCGGTTTGCTCTAGCGCTTGTTCTATCCATTCTAGCGGTAACTCCTTTTGAAATACTGATAAATCTTCAGGGGCAGCAAAGAGTTCTGTATCGATTAACCAATTAGAAAGCATAAAAAAATCCAGTGACTTCTGAGCACTGGATTTTGATCCGATTATTTTAAGAGTCAAGCCTTAACTGATCGGTGTTAACGCAAATGCGTGGCTTTTTTTGTGCCTTTAACTGGGTATAAACCACCTTAATTCATGCCTATTTGAAGGAGGGCACTACGAACAAACACTATAAATGCGGGCAAAAGAATAAATTAAATCCAAATCTTATTACGCTGTAGGCCAATAAAAATAAATGATGGAATATAATGTTTACGATTGCTGAAAATAAAGCTTTACACTATGTATTTTTTGTAGGTAGTATGTTGCCGAAATCGTCAGTATCGCTAATTTTTTCAACATTGGACCTTGTCGAGTCAAAGGCTTCTATCTTGTAGAGAAAACATAGCTAGAATCTGATGCTTAATTTTTTATTGAGTTGCTGATAGCTAACTTTATCTTTCAATAATGTTGGCTCATCTTTAGTACAGCACATGCTTGTTTAACTCATATTTGTCGGACACAACAATTTACCGGAAAAAACTATGGCTAGCGCATTACACAAGAGCTCACTTAACGATATTCACGTTAATGCTGAAGAAGTACTTATTACTCCAGAGCAGTTAAGAAAGGCATTGCCACTTTCAGAAGAAGGGCGAGAGTTTGTTAAAACCTCTCGTGAAATCATTTCTAACATCATTCATAAAAAAGACCACAGACTACTCGTTATCAGTGGTCCTTGTTCAGTTCATGATGTTGATGCCGCGAAAGAGTATGCTCGTCAGCTAAAAGCGCTAGCTGAAAAATATGACAATGAGCTGTTTGTGGTAATGCGAGTGTATTTCGAAAAACCACGTACTACCGTCGGTTGGAAAGGTTTAATAAACGATCCGAATATGGATGGCTCGTTCGATGTAGAAACCGGGCTTTTAAAAGCGCGTGAATTGTTGATTTACCTGACAGAGCTCGGTTTGCCACTAGCCACAGAAGCGCTAGACCCTATCAGCCCGCAATACTTGGCAGAGCTATTTAGTTGGGCTGCTATAGGCGCTCGTACTACTGAATCGCAAACACACCGTGAAATGGCAAGTGGATTATCAATGCCTATTGGTTTTAAGAACGGCACCAACGGTAGCTTAGATGTTGCAATTAATGCATTGCAATCAGCTGCATCGTCTCACCGCTTCATGGGAATTAACCGTCAAGGGCAAGTTGCACTAATTAAAACGTCTGGTAACCCTGATGGTCATGTCATTTTACGTGGTGGCAAGCAGCCAAACTACGACTCTGTTAATGTTGCGATATGTGAGAAAGATTTAGCGGCACAATCTTTAGATCCTGCAATAGTAGTGGACTGTAGCCATGGTAACTCAAATAAGGACTACCGCCGTCAGCCATTAGTTGCTGAAAACGTAGTCAATCAGATAATTGAGGGTAATAAATCAATTATTGGTATTATGTTAGAGAGTAACTTAAAAGCAGGTAATCAAAGTGCCTCATTATCTAAAGAAGAGCTAGAGTACGGCGTTTCAGTTACCGATGCTTGTATTGACATGACATCTACTGAAGAAATATTTGTACTCGCTAGTGACAAATTACAAGATACGCTAAAGGTGCGCATTCAATAATCACCCTATATGAAAGACATCACAGAAGATTTAACAAAACTTCGCGACGAAATTGATGACATAGACAGCCAGTTGGTTGCGCTATTGGCAAAGAGACGTCGCGTTACTACACAAGTGGGCGTGCTAAAAAGTGAAGTTGGCATGCCCATTTACGCGCCTGATAGAGAAGCTGCTTTACTCGCAAAACGCAGAGAGCAAGCGGCAGCTGAAGGCGTAAATCCTGAATTAATAGAGGACATCCTGCGCCGTACTATGCGGGATTCATACACTAGCCAAGATGAGAGTGGTTATCGCTGTGTAAATCCTGATTGCAAGGAAATTGTTGTTATCGGTGGACAAGGGCAGCTCGGTAGTATTTTCGTTGACCTGTTTAAACGCTCAGGCTACAACGTTCATATCATCGAAAAAGATGATTGGGCTCATAGTGAACCAGTATTAGCGAAGGCAAGCGTTGTTATCGTTGCAGTACCGATTAGACTGACGGCAATGATCATTCAAAGGCTAAGTACATTGCCAAAAAGCTGTATTTTAGCGGATGTAACGAGTGTTAAAGAGTCGCCGTTATATGAAATGCTGAAAGTTCATGAGGGGCCAGTTGTCGGTTTGCATCCTATGTTTGGCCCTGATGTCGCTGGCTTAATCAAACAAACTATTATCACGTGTGATGGACGAGATAGTGATGCATACCAATGGCTGCTTGAGCAGTTTAAGGTGTGGGGCGCGACCATTTATCCTGTTACCGCTTACGAGCATGATAGCGCGATGGCAATGGTGCAGGTAATGCGTCACTTCTCAACAATAGCTTATGGTTATCACTTGATGACGGAAGGAGCGAATCTGCAACAGCTTGTTGACATGAGTTCGCCGATTTATCGTCTAGAGCTGATTATGGTTGGCCGTTTGTTCGCACAAGATCCTGTTTTATATTCTGATATTATTTTTGCTAATTCCGACAATATCGCTATGATGAAGCGCTTCGCCTACCGATTCCTTGAGTTGCTTGAGGATGTCGAAATGGGTGACAAAACGGCTTTCATCACTATGTTTGACCAAGTCGCAAATTGGTTTGGCGATTATGCCGATATTTTCTTGAAAGAAAGTAAAGCCATGTTGTTAAAAGCAAACGAAATAAAATAATTAGAAAGAGGTTTTATGGCGCGTCGAAAAAAATCACTTGTCTCTGTACTCATGCCATTCGCATTGTCTATTGCATTGTCAGCGTGTGCAGGCACAACGCCTGAGCATGGAAAAACAAAAGACTTTGTGGGAGAAATTACCCACGTGCAATTGCTTGATGATTACCAGCACTTTGATGCAAATTATCAATCCTTTGAAGTGACAGATGAACAAGCTTCACTGCTAGGTGCGTTGCCTGCTGATACCAAAATCGACGTGTATTTCGCGACTTGGTGTCATGACAGCGTACGTGAAGTGCCTCGCTTATTAAAAGCCATGGCCACAAGACCTGACATTGAATTAAATCTTTTAGCGTTAGACTACAAGAAGCAAGATCCGAATGGCCTAGCTGAAAAAGCAGGTGTTAAGTTCACTCCTACGATTGTTGTTTCTAAAAACGGTAAAGAACTTGGTCGTATCATTGAACGACCAGAAAAGGGGTTTGTTGAAGATATCGCCGGTTTCGTGAAATAAGACTTCAACGTTTAAAGCAGACGTTGAATTGGTTCACTCAACGTCACTAAGTTCGATAATTGTTAATAAAAGGGAGCATCTGAAATGTGCTCCCTTTTTTATTGCTCTTACCGTAGTAAACAGCACGCCCTAGCTTGGTTTAAACTTTACCTGCGCATAAACTATATTATCGTTGCCGTCTAAGTATGTAAGGGACATTGGCGATTCAGTTTCTGAGGAGGGAAACTCTGCATTGGGTATTTGTGTCAACGCGTCTATGTATATTTTGAACCAAGTATTGCCTCCGATATCCTTGCCCAAAATATCACACATCAATTGTTTACAGCTTACGTTCAGCAGCTCAAAGTTTGCAGCATGTTTGTGGTTCTCAATAAACTGTCGCAGCTCTTGAGTCATATTGTAAGCCCAAACATCATCGTCTATGACGTCCTGCTTTAACTCTGGCTGAGTAACAAAATCGTTACCTTCTTGTATTTTCGCGAACATATGGCTACTCAGTTCAGATGAACTATTAGCCGTTATCAGCTCTTGTAGTTTTGAGCGGTGTTCTGTCGCCCACTCGTTCAATACAAGCTCTTCTTCAGTAAGTTGGCTTGCTTGCCCAGCGTTATCTATTGTCTGAACTTTTGAGTCGATGTTGTGTGTTTGGGCTAAATCTTGTACTGCCAAATCTGGATTGTTGCTTTGGATATTCTCGTCAGCTAGAAACGGGCCATTCGCGTCAGTATCTTCACTTTTGTCCTTTTTGTTGGCATGCGCGCTTAGCACACTCTGGGAAGGGTTATTAAGGTCGCCTTGAGGCTGCGATACTTGTTTATCAGTCGACTTATCTTGCCATGGGAGTTCAGGTGGACTCGTTATGTAAGGGGAGAAAAAATAACCCAGCGAAAAGGCGATAACAGCTGTGATGCTGCAACTAACTAGCAATCTCATAAACATTCCATGTCATTTTAGTTAAATTCTTAAAATAACACTGAAGTATCAATTATTCAATCGTGTTTTCAGTGGGTTAACTGGCTCAGAGATAGGATAAAGAAAACGATAGTCATGCAAGTTAGCTCCCAGATTCGGCTATGTGGCGCTGCGGCTGGAAGTCGAACAAATAGCGAGTATCTCACTGCTACCTTTTAACAAACTCTACAAGTGCTTCTGTAAGCCCTGATACGATAGGTAACTCTGGATTGCTGTAAGTTGCAATGTTTTTCGCTCTATCAGCAGGTGCTCGTTTGAATATGTGATTCATGCCTTCTAGGTTAATAAGCTTAGCTTGTGGAGAAGCATCAGCTAACATTTTACCCTGCTTTAAGCCTACCTGAATATCTGTCGTTCCCTGTAAGATTAAGGTCGGTTTTTCAAGCTTTTTTAACTCTTTTGCAGGGTCATATTTAAGCCAAGATATCATGTAGGGCTGAACACTTGGTCTAAATAGCGCGAGTAAGAATGGTGGGACCTCTTCAACTTCGTTTCCTTCGACTAAACTGTCGAGTATCGGCTTCGCCTGATTCATAACAAAAGCAGGTTGTGCACTTAGCTGCTTTTCGATGACATTTCCGATACCTTCACCGGCACCTGCTAGCGACACGTATTTATCAACTCCTTTGACTCTGGCTGCTATCATGCCTATTAAGGAACCTTCACTATGTCCGATAATTACGAGTTGAGTATTTGATAGCTTCGGTAGTTTGTTAAGGTAATAAACCCACGAGCGAGCATCCTCAATGTAATGTTCAAAGCGCAAATCACTCTCTTTAATGGCCGCGCCTGCACTTTCACCTACTCCTCGTTTGTCATAGCGAAGTGAGGCAATATTATGCTCGGCTAATGCATATGCTAGTAATTTTAATGAATCACTCTTAACGTGGCCGGAATTACCATCTCGGTTTGTGGGCCCTGAACCCGCGATAATAAGTGCTACTGCGCTAACTGATTCATCATTGTCACCGGTGAGAAAGGTTAATGTACCGTGCAATTCTCCAGTGCCAGTATCTACCGAAACATATGTCTCTTTGAAGTTAGCTTTATTGGCTTTTGCTGGAGGTGCGTAGGTTGCAACTAAAGTCAAAAGGCAATATACAACAGCAGATAAGATACGCACGTTGAAGTGTTCGTTAGTCATGTGATTACTTCTGTTGTTATTTTATTTAGATAATCGTTTGTTGGTAGGCAATGATTTACAGCCAGAGGCAACTATTTTGAGCAAGATCAAAACGAAAATGCGACGCCGACAGATACTGACGCATCAAAGTAAACGGGATTACTAAACTCTGCGTAGCAGGTTTGGTCTTCACAGAAAAATTCGTCGTCTTCGTCAGTTACTGTTGCATAGCCGCGTAATTCTGTGAATACAGCAAAGCCTGATTGCATCTCGTAGCGAGTTCCGAAGGCGAGTGTTGCAGAAGGGTAAAGTGCACTTTCGTGGGCTGAGTCCATGTAAGCACCACCTAAGCCAAATGAAAAAGTGCTAATATAGTTACTTTGTCTAAACAATGCGACACCGTTGAAGTGGGCATATAGAATATCTAGATCTTCACTGTTTCCAGCACTGGTATTATCAAATTCATGACTAACGTAGTTTACCAGTACTTGCCCTTGCCTGTTTGGCGATTCTTGCCAAGATAAGGCCGCACCAAAGTGTGGTTCACTACTCATGGAAAGGTCATTACCCGCGCTGTCTTCTAAGTCGCTGCTTGTCATGTAGCCGAAAATAGGAGCAATATCGAACTTTTTCTGACTCGGTCCATTTTGTCCGTGTGCAACGGAAGTAAACAACGACAACGCTGCAGCGATAGTTAATATCGAGGATTTAAAATGGCGTAACATGACTAATTCCCTGAGCTTATGATTTTAATATTTAATTAGTGCTTCAGTATTAGAGTATACCTAGTTGCCATTAATACAAGTTTTTTATCGCTAAGTTATTTATTTATTTGGCTATTTTGTTAATTCGTCTTTGCTTTTTCTGCAGTCGTAGCGCTCTCGTCATCTAGCTTTGCTTGAGTGGCTTCAATAAGGGTGGTCAAGATTTCTGTTCCGGTAATACTCATCATTTTGGCTTTTGATAATTGTTCGGTTGGAAGCTGAAGGTCAGAAAAAATAATCTCCTCTACCAGTTGGTTGTTCTCAGATAACGTGACGATAAGCGTTTTAATCGTAAGCTTATTAACCTTTACTTGAAACTCTTGATTGCCGTTTAACCCTCGCTGTTGGCTATTGGCTTGCTGAGCTAATTGATTAATTGTCTCTATCATCAGTGTATTTGCTTCTTTAACGTTTCCCCTTGGTAACGTCAGGTTCAGTGTGTCGACGGTCATCCATTCAACGTTAACTTCAGCCTTTTTCAAACTTCTCTTTTCATATTGCCAAACAAGAGAGTTAATCGTCATACCAATATCTTGTCCTTGAAATGGTATTGTTAGGCTTGCTTGTGAGATTTCTCCCATCGGTTCTGAAGGGGAGAGTTGGACATCCGATACTGAGAATTTGCTGCCTTTAGGAAGCTGTTCGTTGATGGTGATTTGGTAGTGGTTAAGGTATTGCTCGAATGAATTGTTGGCGGCGAACCACATTAATCCACCTAAAATGAAAAATGCGATAAAAACTAAACTTGCAGGTTTATTCACAACACTAACTTCTAATTATTTCAAAGTGTTTGATTATATAGTTGGCGACTGTAAGTTGCGAGTATTTACATTGTGCTAACACATTTACGGTTAACGTCCTATATTTTCAGATGAAATACATCGAGCACTTTACCGCTCTTAGGTATATTTACCGTGTCCCAAAATCAGAAGAAGTTGTTATGTCCAGTTCAATGAAAAGCCGTTTACCTTTACTGCTGATATTTGCATTCCTAATTGTTCTTATTGCTTACATTCAATGGCCAGAGGCCGAAGTTCAACAAAAGCGTCATCAACGCGTAGTGCCAGTTAAGGTTACTGAAACAAAAGTAGCTGAATTTAAAGATGTTATCGCTGCTATCGGCAGTGCTAGAGCCAATGAACAGGTATTGATCACATCGAAGCAAGCAGATCTTGTTGAAGAAGTGGCTTTTCAGGACGGTGATATCGTTGAACAAGGCGCCATCTTAGTGAAGCTTAATAACCAAGAAGAGCGCGCGAAAGTTAAAGAGTTAGAAGCCAATTTGGCAGAGTCGGTATCGCAGCTTAATCGCTATCAAGACCTGTTAAAGAAAAAAGCTACGTCAACTTCACAAGTAGATGAGCAAGAAGCTAAAACAAAAGCTATTGCTGCGCAATTAGCGAGTGCGAAAACCCAATTAAACGACCTAATTATAAAGGCGCCGTTCGATGGTGTATTAGGTTTTAGAGAGATTAGCGTTGGTGCTTATGTAAAGTCAGGCGATGTGATTACGTCTCTTGACGACTTAAGCATCGTGAAAGTCGATTTCTCTGTGCCGGAACGTTTTTACACTGCCGTTATTGTTGGCCAATCGATTGAAGCAACGAATAGCGCGTATAAAAACACTGTATTCACAGGCAAAGTAACGTCGGTCGATCCTCGTATTGATAATGCGACTCGCATGGTAAAAGTTCGTGCTGAAATTCCAAATCAAGATTACCGTCTACGCGCTGGTATGTTGTTATCGATTAATGTTGAGCGCAGTGTCGAGCAAGTGTTGCAGGTGCCGGAGAGCGCGATTATTCCAATCGAAGATAAGCATTTTGTATTCGTTATTGTTGACGGTAAAGCGCAGCGAAAAGAGGTGGTTACTGGACGTCGCAAACCAGGCATCGTAGAGGTTGTTTCTGGTCTAGTTGATGGAGAGCCTGTGGTTATCAAAGGCGCGCTTAAACTGCGAGACGGTACATCGGTATCAGTGTTGGAGAATAAGGCGTGATTTTAACTGACCTCTCTGTAAAAAGACCGGTCTTTGCTACCGTTCTCAATTTGCTTATCGTCACCTTCGGTGTCGTCGCATTTTTCTTACTGCCGTTACGCGAGTATCCAGATATCGATCCGCCTGTGGTTAGTATTAATACTTCATACCCTGGTGCCTCTGCCGCGATCGTTGAAACCAAAGTCACGCAGTTGCTTGAAGACCGTATCAGTGGTGTTGAAGGCGTTAAGAATATTACATCGACAAGTCGTGTAGGGCGCTCAAATATCACTATAGAATTTAAGCTTGATCGCGATATCGAGTCGGCTACCAATGATGTCCGTGACCGTATTTCACGAGCGTTAAATCAATTACCAGAGCAAGCTGATCCGCCAGAGGTGTTTAAGGCCAATAGTGATGAAAATGTCATTGTTTGGTTTGTGTTGCAAAGTGATGTGATGAGTACGTTGCAGCTAACGGATTATGCCGAACGTTACATTGTTGACCGATTTGCCGTGGTAGACGGTGTTGCGCAAGTGCGTGTCGGTGGCGGCAGAACGTATGCGATGAAGGTGTTTTTAGATCGCGTATCGATGGCTGCGCGAGGTGTTACGGTTGCCGATATTGAATCTACCTTACGCTCGCAGAACATTGAGCTGCCAGCGGGTGAGATAGAATCTATCGATCGCGACTTTTCTATTCGTGTAGAGCGCAGCTACCGCTCGGAGGATGACTTTGCTCGCATGGTAATCGCTAAAGGCGAAGATGGTACATTAGTGCGCTTGTCTGATGTTGCTCGCGTCGAAATTGCCGCTGAAGATGATGAGAACATGTTCCGTGGCAACGGCAAAAACATGGTTGGCCTCGGCATTATCAAGCAGTCTAAAGCGAATACATTGGAAGTGGTAAAAGCAGCGCGTAAGGAAATGGAGCGCATCAAAGAAGGTTTGCCGCTGGGCACTAACATCGAAAATAGTTATGACTCGTCGGTGTTTATCCAAGGTTCTATTGACGAGGTATACAATACGCTGTTTGTTGCCATGTTGATGGTTGTCTTGGTTATTTTCCTGTTCTTGGGCAACATCAGAGCAACTATTATCCCTGCTATTACTGTACCGGTTGCACTTATTGGTTCGATTATGGTGCTAAGTGCACTCGATTTCTCCATCAACTTATTGACCTTGCTGGCACTGGTACTTGCCATTGGTCTTGTCGTTGATGACGCGATCGTTGTACTAGAAAATATTTATCGTCGCATTGAGCAAGGTCAAAAGCCATTAGTTGCCGCGTATGAAGGCGGCCGAGAAGTAGCTTTTGCTGTAGTCGCTACTACATTGGTATTAGTGGCGGTATTCGTGCCTCTGGTGTTTTTATCCGGCAATATGGGGCGGCTGTTTACCGAATTTGCCTTAGCAATTGCTGCGGCTGTTGTGTTTTCTAGTATTACAGCGTTGTCGTTAACGCCTATGCTGTGTTCGAAAATGCTTAAGCACAGAGAGCGTAGTTCTTCATTTGGTCAGCTGCTGGATAGAGGCTTTGCTCACCTAGAAAAAGGTTATGGTGACATTCTAAAATCATCTATTCATCAGCCTTTGCTACTTGCGGGAATCATTCTTGCCTCGCTTTACGCTGTCTACAGCTTGTTCATACAGCTGCCAAATGAATACACGCCAAGGGAAGATCGTGGTGACTTGTTCATTATCATGACAGGTGCAGAAGGGGCGAGTTATGAGAGCAATGTTAAGAACATGCAGCAGATCGAAGAAAAGCTTATCGCTTATTATGATCGTGGTGAGCTGGATCGTGTAATTGTTCGTGTACCTGGTTTTGGTGGCACTGGCGGTATTGCAATTGTTGGCCTACCCAAATGGGATGAGCGTAGTTTCTCGACGCGTGAATTTGCTGGCAGATTTAACGGTGAGCTTCAAGACGTCACGGATGTGCGCTCATTTGCGATTATGCGCCAAGGCTTACGTGGCTCAGGCAACGGACAACCCGTCGAATTCGTTATTCAGGGCAACACTTATGAAGAATTAGCAAAATGGCGAGATATCGTCATTGAGAAGGCGCAAGAAAACCCTAATCTTCAAAGTGTCCAAAGTGATTACAAAGAAACCTTCCCACAATTACTGGTTGATATAGATCATGACAGAGCATATGACCTAGGCGTGGCTATTGGCGATATCGCTAGCACGTTGGAGACTATGCTGGGTCAGCGTCGTGTAACGACTTTCGTTGATCGTGGTGAGGAGTACGACGTCATTCTAGAGGGTGACGAGGCAGATTTTAAGAGCCCGACGGATATCGATAGTGTGTATGTTCGCTCGCGTGATTCTGGTCAGTTAATTCCGTTATCAAACCTTATCACTATCAAAGAAAATGCGACTTCGTCACAGTTAAACCGATATAACCGCTTACGTAGCGTCACGATCACTGCTAACTTAGCCGATGGCTACTTGTTGGGTGATGCCTTGGACTTCTTAAACCAAGTGGTACGCGACCATTTACCAGAAGAAGCTCAGGTAGACTACAAAGGCCAAAGTTTATTGATGAAAGAGTCTGGTAACTCAATCCTATTTGTCTTTGCGTTGGCGCTATTAATCACTTTCTTTGTGTTATCTGCGCAATTTGAGAGCTTTGTTCATCCATTTGTTATTTTGCTCACGGTTCCTCTGGCGTTAGTTGGCGCTTTAGCAGGGCTGGAGGTCATGGGAATGAGCTTAAATATCTACAGTCAAATAGGTATTGTAATGCTTATTGGCCTTGCCGCTAAAAACGGTATCCTAATCGTTGAGTTTGCGAATCAGTTACGTGACAGGGGATTAGCGTTTGAACAAGCGCTCGTTCAGGCATCCCAACAGCGATTACGTCCGATTGTAATGACGACGTTTACGACCGTCACTAGTGCTATTCCACTTGTATTAGCATCAGGCCCTGGCTATGAAAGCCGAATGGTTATTGGTGTTGTTATCTTTGCTGGTGTTTCTTTGGCCAGTATCTTTACATTGTTTATCGTACCTAGTGCTTACTATTGGTTATGTCGAAATACAGGTTCGCCACAAGCGATTTCTCAAGAGCTCGAAAAATTAAAAGAATAATGGTTTAACGTTATCGATTAAAAAAGGCACGCAAAAGCGTGCTTTTTTTTTGGATGGTTTTCCGCAGAAATGAGAACTCGAAATGTCGAAGCTTTTGTTATCTCTAGTTAAAATGTAAGTAACTATTCACTTTATATTGTATGCAATTACTGGGTTTGCGATGTTCAAAAAGTAATCTTTTTACAATTTTGTACATATTACGCAAAATAAATTTTCAATATTATTTGTTAGCTTTTTGTTAATTTTTTCTACGAAAGATTTCGCAAATTCATTCTTTCCTCATTTCTCCCTAAGTCACGCCAGCTAGTGGATTGCTCAATATTTAACTAATCGAAAATTAATCACACGCTTTTATCAAGCGGCATTGAGATTGGTTAATTGCGACGGTAAAAACAAAAAAATTCACTTGTCATATACTTGTAAAGGTCAATTCTGTGTTTTATAAATAATTGTCCTTAGTCGTTTTGTGTTGTCGCTTTAACAGCTAAGAAAATCAAAAAATAATATACGTATAAAAATAATTTCTAAATTTTAGGGAAGGATAAACATGTCTACTAAATTTCGTGCCGGCATGCTTGCGCTTTCAGTAAGTGCAGCATTAGGTACTGCTCCTGCTTATGCATTCGATGACGCTTCTGCTGAAGAAGTAGAAAAGATTGTAGTTGTTGGTTCTCGTGCCGCTCCTCGTTCAATCGCTGATTCTGCTGTACCAGTTGATATCGTTGGTGGTGACGAGTTAAGTAAGTCTGGTTCAAGCGATATGCTTGATCAGTTGGTCAGTACTGTTCCATCATTTAACGTGCGTGCACAGCCTATCTCGGATGCTGCTACGTTAATTCGTCCAGTAAACTTACGTGGTTTGTCTTCGGATTCAACGTTAGTATTACTTAATGGTAAGCGTCGTCACCGTGCATCGGTTATTGCTTTCCAAGGTGGTGGTGTTAACGATGGTGCTCAAGGTCCTGACATTTCAGTTATTCCATCTGTTGCACTTAAGCAGGTAGAGGTTTTACGTGACGGTGCTGCGGCACAGTACGGTTCTGATGCTATTGCGGGTGTAATGAACTTCGTATTAAAAGACGATGCTGACGGTGGTTCAATCTCTGTGAAGCGTGGTGAATTCTACGAGGGTGATGGTGCAACAACTACTGTCGACGGTAACATTGGTTTACCGTTCACAGATGACGGTAGCATTAACCTTAGCTTCCAGTTAAAAAATGCTGATGCTACAAGCCGCTCAGTACAGCGTCCTGATGCACAAGGACTAGCTGATGCTGGTAACGCTGCGATTCAAGATCCTGCGCAAATCTGGGGTAACCCAGAGATTGAAGATGACATCACGTTATTTGGTAATGTGTTGTTAGACTTGGATAATGACAAAGAATTCTACATGTTCGGTAACTACTCTGAGCGTGATGTAACAGGTGGTTTCTACTACCGTAACCCGCATAACCGTAGCAACGTATATTCAATCGATGGCGGTGAAACGTTATTGGTAGGTGACGTAGCGCAGGCAATAGAAGGTGCTGAGCGCACTTGTGCAGTTGTTCCAGCTAATGTACCTAACGTATTAGATACGGACGATTACAAAGCAATGGTTGCGGATCCTAACTGTTTCTCAATGAACCAAATCTTCCCTGGCGGCTACACACCTCAGTTCGGTGGTAACATCACTGATACTTCATTAACGGTAGGTACTCGTGGTGACGTTTCGACGGGTTTCCTTAAAGATTGGTACTTTGATTTAAGTGCTTCAGTAGGTCGTAACGAATCTAAATTCTTCTTGAAGAACACATTAAACCCTTCGTTAGGTCTTGAAACACCAACTGACTTTGACACAGGTAGCTACATCCAGTTAGAGAAAACATTTAACTTCGATTTAGTTCGCGCTGTAGAAGTAGGCTTAGATGAGCCATTAAACGTTGCAACTGGTTTAGAATTCCGTGAAGAGAGCTTTGAAATCATCTCTGGTGAAGAAGCGTCATGGAAAGCTGGCGACTACGCAGACCAAGGCTTCAACATCGGTTCTCACGGTTTCAAAGGTTTCGGTCCTGAAGCACAAGGTCGTAACGACCGTCGTAACTGGGCTGCTTACTTAGATCTAGAGGCGTACTTAACTGAAGATTTCATGGTTGGTACAGCGTTACGTTGGGAAGACTTCAACACCTTCGGTAGCACAACAAATTACAAGCTAACAGCTCAGTACTCAATGACAGACGAAATTTCACTTCGTGCATCAACAAGTACGGGCTTCCGTGCACCAACAGTTGGTCAAGCTAACGTTGTTAATACTGCTACATCTATGGTAAACGGAGAGCTAATTCAAAGCTTTACTGCGCCACCAACAGACCCGTTAGCATCATTCTACGGTGGTAAGGAACTAACGCCAGAAGAATCTGAGTCTTACGCAATGGGTATTGTGTACAGCTCTGGTGATTTCTTCTTAACTATTGATGCTTACAGCATTGAAGTAACTGATCGAATTGCGCAATCAAGCCAAATCACAGTGCGTGCTGAAGACCACGAAGAGTTGCGCTCATTAGGTGTTCAAAACCCTGAGCTTATCTCTGCGGTAACCTACTTTGCGAATGATTTCGATACGACAACTCAAGGTGTTGATGTAGTTGCAAACTACTCGATGGAGTTAATGGGCGGCGATACACAATTTAGCTTGGCTTATAATTTCAACGAAACAGAGGTTGATAAGTTTGACCCTGATACAGTTGATGAAGGTAAAGTTCGTCGTTTAGAAGAAGGTATGCCAGATCAACGCGCTACGTTTACAATGAGTCAGTCATGGGATGATGTATCAGCCTTTGTTCGTATGAACTATTTCGGTGAGTATTACGCAACGCATGCGGATGATACATCTGAGTGGGGTTCTGAGACTGCAGACTCAGCGTTTACATTTGATGCTGAAGTAAGCTACTTCTTCAGTGATTCAATTACATTAACACTTGGTGCTAACAACATCTTTGACCAAGAAGCTGAAGAGCTTAAAGATGGTACTTACGGTGTGTTAGGTGCACAATACTATGAAAGTGGTCCATTCGATTACAACGGTGGCTTCTACTACGGTAAAGTGACTTACAAGTTCTAATCTGTCGAAACTCCCTAATCAAAAAGCCCAGCATATGCTGGGCTTTTTTACGTCTGCTACTCTAGGAGAAAGCGCTCTATAATGCCTCGCTTGGCACGCTTGTCGGGTTGATATGTTCGATAGGGTAGCAGCCCAATACTTTGATAAAATTAGTTTGCTCAGTAAGCTGTTTGATAGCTTCCTGCATCGCTAACGTTTTGATATTGGCTTCTACATCAATGTAAAACATTTCTTCCCAAGGGCGCCCTTGTATTGGACGAGACTCGAGCTTGCACATGTTAATGCCTTTCTCTTTAAGCACCATTAAACATTCAACTAGTGCGCCGGGCTTCTGTCCTGTCGCCAAAATGAATGTTGTTTTGGCGGGGATTTGTGCTGCGACGTCTACTGGTTTACGTGCGACAACAATAAAGCGACTATGATTTTCGTCTTGGTTGGCAATCGACTTTTCTAGTGCGTGCAATTGGTACAACTGTCCACCTTCTTCACTGCCTATTACAGCGACGGTTTCGTTTTGTAGTTCATACACTTTTGCCATCGCATCAGCTGTACTGTCGCAATACTCAATGCGAATGCCTTCTTGTTTATCTAAGAAGTTGCTGCATTGGGTAAACGGTTGGCCGTGAGCATAAATTGTTTTGATATTATCGAGGCGAGTGTTTACTGCCGTTAATAAGCAATGCTCTATTGGGTGGGTAATCTCACCTACAATAGACAAGTTCGTATGCTGTAGTAGATCGTAAACTTCGTTAATACTGCCAGAACTGGTGTTTTCTATCGGCAATACACCGTAATCAACATGACCTGCTTCTACTAACTGCATGATGTCAGCAAAGCTTGGACAACCTGACTCGATAATTTTCTCTGCACGTCTAGAGAAGTAGCGGTGGCTTGCCAAATAGCTGTATGAGCCTTTGTCACCTAAGAAGGCAACGCTGACCATTGGCATTTGTAAACCAGGGTTCGTTAGCGTTTGCAGGTAAGCCTGCTGATTTAACACTGAGTCTTCTATAATTGTTTGGAAAACGCTAGTAACGTAGTGAGCGTTTAAACCTAATGCTTTACCTTGGTTGATTAAGCGTATTAAAAGTGCTTGTTCACGTTGTTGGTCGCGTACCGGACGGACTTGGTGAGCTTTACTTTTAGCAACATTAAGAGTGAGTGCTCGGCGCTTAGCAAAGAGCGTTAACAGTTCTTGATCCGTTTCGTTAATTTGCGCTCTAATTTTGTTGAGATCTAATTCTTCTGTCACTTTGCACCTTCTATCGTTACTGATTGATTATCATCGCTACCTGGATAGCTGTTAAGTAGCGCC
Source organism: Thalassotalea sp. (assembly GCA_022448425.1). GTDB lineage: Bacteria > Pseudomonadota > Gammaproteobacteria > Enterobacterales > Alteromonadaceae > Thalassotalea_F. The sequence goes on from JAKVCY010000025.1 coordinate 15,857, forward strand.
ATTTTTAGTTTGTAAAAAAAAACCTCCGCTGGCGGAGGTTTTTTGCTAGTTAATTTGTTTTGACACAAAAAACACCCCTCAGCCGATACGCGCTAAGATAAAAAAGAAAATAAAGAGGTTAGTTGTGTTTTTTGTGTTCATGTCTGTACTTTATCTAGCCCACTATTGGAGTTCAAGCACTAATAACTTAAAAGTGTTAATTTGTACTTCGTTTCACCCGGTAAGAAAGGGCTCGGTCTACCTTCTACCCAGTCACTATGGCCTTTGCCGAAGTATGGACTCCAAGGGTGTCCAGCCTGACTTGTCGGCATATGAAAAATACCAGACTCTTCATGACCTGGAGAAACAATCATTCGCTCTGAAGCACCGAAGCCTGCACCATCTACTCGCGGCATAAATGTGTCGCCCGGCAATGGGTCAGTTGGCATGTTTAAATACTTACCAAATATTGGAATAGCGCTACTTAGCGGGTGATTGATTTTAGCAGCGTTCTCTTGTCCCCAAGTCGCCTCTGCAAGCGACTGTTCTTCTGTCATATCGGTAAGGGCAGTCTGTAGCGCCTGAACGAACACGTTCTGCCAGCTATTACCGTTTGGCAGAAATTCAGCTGGTTGGTTTTGGATAAGCTGCCATAACGGCACTTCCATTTGCGCGTGAATGGTTTTCGGGTCAAAGTTTTCGTCATAGGTTGTTAAATAACTATTAAGCTGCTCAAATACTTTGTCTTTTACAGCAATCCTGAAATTCTTGACGATGCGATAACCAACCGAGTCAACATTGGCATAAAGGGTTGGTACATCGACGAACGCTTTAACCTCTTGCCATTCAGCTTTATCCTCAAGCGCCTGCTCTGTTAGCACTTGTGAAAGTAACAACTGCTGCCAACGTTTTAAGAAGATTGCTTCAGTATCAAGTGCAATTTTCAGTAATTCTTTTTCTGAGAATCTGTCTTGCTCAAAAAGGCGCTGCTGTATTTGTTGAGAACGTGCACCAAGTGCATAACCACCATTGCCAATATGCTCATATAGAGCTTCACCAACAACTCTCGAGTTGCCTGTCCATAAGCGATTATCTTTTGGAGCGTATACTTTCGGGTATTCTTCAGCAGTTAAATAGCCATCCCAAGTGTTTTCACCTGTCGACCAGTCGCTAGGTAGCTCTCTGATATTGCCGACTTTACGAGGAATAGGCCCCATGATTGTCCAACCGATGTTACCTTGTTTGTCACCTACCATCATGTTCTGTGCGGGGATTCCAGATGACGCGGCAATCTCGAACGCTTGTTCAACAGTTTTGGCTGTTTCTAGCTTGGTGTGAGACAAATTAACCGCATTTTCATCGTGTGCAACCCAGCGATAAGCGAGTAATTCGCCGTCAGCATTTTTACCGATAACAGGCCCCCATATGGTGTCTTGCACTTCGAATTCTATGGCTTCTTGTCCTTTAACGGCGATGATTTGATTACGCATATCAAAAGCCACAAAGCCTTCTGGAGTCAGGTACTGGCTTTGGTCTTCATTGGTTTTCAATACGATCACATCGCTCCAGTCACCATAGCTGTTTGTAAAGCCCCAAGCGATATTTCCATTGCTGCCAACAACGACATTGGGTGTCCCTGGAAGTGTTGCACCGGTCACTTTGACCGTTTCACCATTTTGTTGATATTCAATGGAAGCTCGATACCAAGTATTTGGAACACGGATGCCTAAATGCATATCGTTAGCAACGATAGCGCTACCTGTTGAAGATATTTTTCCGGCAACTGCCCAATTATTTGAACCGTAAAAGTCTGGGTTTTCAAGCGGTACGTAAGCGGATGAAGTGTGATTTGATAGGCCTTCAGGTACCTCATTAGGTAGCGGTGATGGTGCATAGCTAGTGCCATCAATGGCTGCATCCCAGCGGCTGCCTTTAGGGTTGAAGAAAGCAAACCACTCTGGTGGCAAAGCTTTGTGCATAACGTCTAAACTAAGCTCGCGGCTGCCGTCGGCATACTGTAAGTCTAAGTACATGCTGTATACCGCTAATACCGTATCTTCTTCTCGCCACTCTACAGGGGTTTGCCTGAGTAAGTTGTACTCAAAAGGACTTACATTAAGGCGAGATAAACCCTGATTTACGCCACGAGTGTAGGCCTTTAACATAGCTATTTCAGTAGGTGCTAACTTGGCTACCATTGCGCGAGCACGTTCGCGAAAACGGTGAATACGAATTTCTTTGTCTCGGTTAATAGCGATTTCGCCAAACAAGCTTGATAGTTCACCCGCTGAATTTCTACGCAGTAAGTCCATTTGGAAGAAACGCTCTTGCGCGTGTACAAAACCCAATGCCATTGCAGCATCATTCCTGTTTTTGGCCTTAATTGTTGCGATACCGTTCTCATCGCGTTCAACAATTGTGGTTTCTTCAAGACCAAATAGCGTAGCTTTACCATCAAGTTGTGGAAGTGCACTATTAATTCGGCTGTAAAGCCAAGCAGAACCAGTGGCGATAACAAATACCAGTAATATGGCAATGCTTTTTAAAATGAACTTAATATTAATCATGATATTAGTAGCTTTGTTTTTGGCGTTATTGCTATACATTATGTTCTTTCTAGCTTACTTTTCCTGCGCTGAATATGCACGCAAAAAATCCTTAATTTGGTTGATGAATTGCCAAAAATGTCTTAATAACGTGCTGTTTTTACGTATTAATTAAAATAGCTCATATTTTATTTAGCCAATTTGTTAACGAGATGTAATAATATGAGGGTTTTTGGTATACAGTATGTTTTTCCGAGTATTCAGTGTTCTAGCATGCGTATTTTATTTTTCTCATTTTTTAGCTGCTTTTAAATCAGGTAATTTCTCAATAATAAAAGCAATAGGTCGGAGTTGGCATGTCTTATGACTTTAAGCGTCACTTACAAATAGGTGACTGGTGTTTTGAATTAAAAATGGTTCGTGCATTAAAAGTTGATGAGTATGGAAAGCCCTATCAAGCTATCGCTAATTGCAATGTTAATGGCGATTCAATGTACATAGACGGCTTATTGATCAAGGACGGCGAAGAGTTCACCAAAGAAGACTTTATGACGTTTTATAAGCTTACCGAACTCTTGGGACTGGATAACTTTTATTATCATCGATACCAGAATGGCGAGTCGATGACTAAGGAAGTTAAAATTAAGCATAAAGAACAAAAAGAACTTCCAGAGCAAGAAGGCAACTCGCCGTTGATCAAGCTGGTAAAGTAATTACGTAGCATAAAGCGGAGTAATGCTGCATTATTTATTTGTGATTTCGTCCTGATGAGTTAAACGAACATTTACCTCATTCTTTTCTATTGCTTAATCTAAGGTTATCTGAGGCTTAGTGCTGGATAGCCGTAAAACAAACCTATAAAAGCCAAACTTAATGGCAAAATTGCGTCACTTTTGATAGTATCCCGCGCAATTTTTCAACTCCTGTATTATTGATAGTTTTGTTGTATATCATTCAGCGAAAGTTTTACTTTCTTTTCAGCATTTTATCTCTTGTTGCCATTTCTGTATTGTTTTATGGCAACTTTTCTGCTGCGCAGGCATTTGTTGCATACGCGCTTCTCGGCGCTGTTTCTCTGTACTTATACCGTCGTCAGATTTCTTGGCAATTAGGGCTTTGGTTAACCGACATGCTTTCAGCTCAGCCAAGTGCTGGAAATAGACGTTCGAGTTGGCTTCAGCTCCTTATTGAGCCACTTGAGCAAAGGCTGCATCATTTGGTTAGCGAACGTAACATGGCATATGCGGCCTTTAACGCAATTAGCGATGCTGTTATTCGAACTGATGCCGATGGTCAAGTCAGAGCCGTCAATCGTGCTTGTTTAAAGCTGTTCAATTGTGATCGCCATGCGCTGTTGCATAAGAGTTATAACCTGTGTCAACGAGCATTGAAAGTGACTGATGCACACGTCGACTTAAATGATATTCTTGCCAAACTTGCACGCGGTGATAGCCAGGAACGCGTGTTTAGTTCTATCTTCCATGTTGAGATTAAAGGTCGAGTATTCGCGATTGAACGTCAAATATCTGCTATATACCAGAATGGGAACTTTGCTGGCACGGTAGTTATGCTTCGTGATGTCACCAAAGCTGAAAAACTGCGTAAGCGTTTGAGATTCCAAGCTAATCACGACAATGTAACCAAGCTTTATAATCGCTATAAATTCGACCAACGTTTGACTGATGCTTGGCACGACGTAAAGCAAGATGACCGTCAACACGCGCTACTATTACTCGATATGGATCGTTTCAAATTAATCAACGATAACGCGGGTCATGCTAGTGGCGACCAGTTGCTGAGGAATGTCGCTGAGTTGTTAAGAACAAATATCAGAGCAACGGATGTGTGCGCGCGAATTGGTGGCGATGAGTTTTCAGTGTTGCTTTACGATGTCGATACGGGCGTTGTAGAGCAAATCATGACTAAGTTAAATCTAGCGTTTGAAAATCTTCAGTTTGTCAGTGCTGGACAAGTGTTTGATGTTGGTGCAAGTATTGGGGCAACGTTAATTAACAATAACTCACCTTCAATCGCCGACGTTAAGCGTCAAGCAGACAGTGCGTGCTTTATTGCTAAGAACAAAGGTATCAATAGCCATCAATTGTTTAGCCAACAAGATGAGCAGTTGATGAATATTCAGCAAGAGCCGCGCTGGGCAGTGCGTATTCATCAAGCACTGGAAAGTGATGAGTTCGTTTTGTTTTATCAAACCATTCAAGCTTTGGATACTTCGAGTTATTCGAAACAGCATATCGAGATCCTACTTCGTCTTAAATCTGGTGATAAGATGCTGAGCCCGAGTCTATTTTTACCTGCTGTTGAACGTTTTAGGTTAACTGACAAAGTTGATTTTTGGGTTATCTCTAAGGTGTTTTCGTGGTTTGAGCAGAAACCGACTCTTTGGCAGAAGCAAGTGTTAGCAATTAATCTTTCAGGTGAAAGCCTTACCAATGAAGAATTCATCGACAATGTTATTACGTTGTTTTCTCAGTGCCATTTCCCTGCTGATGCTATTTGCTTTGAAGTAACAGAAACAGCTGCCATTGGTGATATGGCTATTGCTAGAAGGTTAGTCGATAAACTAAGTGCTGTAGGTTTCAGTTTAGCCCTAGATGACTTCGGCAAGGGCTTTAGTACGTTCAATTACCTTAAGAATCTGCCTGCGCAATACATCAAGATTGACGGCAGCTACGTGGAAGAGATGCTGACCAGCGAGAATGACTTTTCTATCGTTAAAGCAATTGCTTCAATGGCGAAAAGCATGGAAATGAAAACTATTGCTGAATTTGTCCAATGCGACAAAACAATGGAAGCACTTGATGAACTGGGTGTCGACTTTGTTCAAGGCTATGGTATTGAACACCCGAAACCGCTAGCTGACTATCGGCATTAAACTGCTGGTGATCTGCTATTCATTTCAACAAATCGTTACAGATAAACTTTCTAGATCTTATTGGCTAAACAGCCCACCTTAGTTAAGGTATTGTTATTGATATAGAAACTGATTTAGAAACGTAGCGAATTTATGGCACTAATTAGCCGTTGGAAAGCCGACTTTCCTGTATTTACCCAATCTGACCAACCTCTTTATTATTTAGACTCCGCTGCAAGTAGTCTAGTACCTAAAGTTGTTGCTGATGCTAGCTATCAATATTTGCTCAACGAACACGCTAACAGTCATCGCGGTTTTTATCCCTTATCCGCGCAATTAACACAGCGAATCGAAGACATTCGCGCCCAAGTTGCAAATTTTATCAACGCACCAAGTGCAGATAACATTATCTTTAACAGTGGCACAACGGCAGGTATTCACTTAGTTGCCAATGGACTTAACCGACTAAAGTCTGGTAGTGGAAATATCGTTATTTCGGCAGCAGAACACCATGCTAATTTGTTACCTTGGCAGCAAATAGCTGAGAATAGCGATATTGAACTTCGAGTAGTGCCGCTGGCAGCAAGTGGGCAAGTTGATATGCCCATGCTTGAACGATTAATCGATGACAATACGCTTATCGTAGCTGTTACACATCTTTCTAACGTCCTTGGTGTCGAGAATCCAATCGCCTCAATAGGTAAACTAACAAGACAACATGGCGCGTTTCTGTTGGTTGACGGCGCCCAGTTTGCCGCCCATGGTAAGGTAAACGTACAGGCACTTGGATGTGATTTTTACGTATTCTCAGGTCACAAACTTTATAGCGGGCACGGTAGTGGGGTGCTCTTCGCAAGTGATGTTGCTATCGCCGAGCTTGCACCCGTTGTGCTAGGTGGGGGAATGGTCAACAGCGTTTCAGTAAGCGACAGTGCTTGGGCAACTGGCGTCAGAAAATTTGAGGCGGGCACATTAAATGCGCAGGCGATAATCGCACTGTCAGCAGGCTTAAGTTACCTAAAGCAAGCCGAAGCTGAAGGGGCGCATACTTATCTAGCAGAGCTAACTCAATTTACGCTCGATAAATTATCAGCGTTTGGCGGCATCAACATATATTCAGTTCAGCAATCTAAGCCTCAGTCAATAATAAGCTTCAATCTTGAGAGGGTTCATAGCCACGATGTTGCAATGGTATTGGCGGAGCATCATATCGCTGTTCGTGCTGGACATCACTGTGCACAGCCGCTTCATCATTGTCTGGGAGTTGGCAGTACTGTTCGTATCTCACTCGGTTTATATAATCAGGCAGAAGATATTGAACAGTTATTAGTGGGCTTAGAAACTTGTCGACAGCTTTTTATTGCGCGTTAGGTGTAAGCTCCATTCAAAGAGCATAAACAAACAAGACAGAGAGAAAATTAATAGAGAAGCACCTATGTCAGCATTGTACCAACAAGCTTTATTAGCACACCATCAATCTCCAGTGGGGTTTAATCTCGATATTAAGTTCGACTCAGCGAAAAGTGGCCATAACCCTGCATGTGGAGATGAAATCACGGTAAAAGTAGCTGTTACCGATGGTGTTATTACGGATATTGCTTTCGAAGGGGACAGTTGTGCAATCTGCCGAGCCTCCGCCTCGATAATGTGTGAGCAGCTAAAAGTTACTCCTTTTACACAAGCTAAAAGTATTGCCGATAAGCTAATAGCAGGTCTGGAAAGTAAAGAAAATTTAAGTGAGCTCCTTGGAGACTCTTACGCACCCTTAAATGCGGTGGCGAGCTTTCCCATTAGAGCACAGTGTGCACAACTACCTTGGCAGACATTTCAGTTATGTTTTGAGGAATTGAAGCCTTAACACTGCCATGACATATTGACGATCTTGAACCATTGAAATCATTGGGATTAGTGTAGTTCAAACCTTCGATGTTAAACGTAGTAAGTATAATAAAGACGATAAAAGAGCATTAACAAGCATGCAGGAAAATTGGTTAGAGCTAAGCGCTGCCTTTGATGAGAAGCAAGACTTCGTATTGGCGGTGATTACTGAGACTCATGGGGCTACCTATCGAAAAGCCGGTACTATGATGTTGGTAAGCCGTGATAAAGAGTGCACTGGTTTACTCAGCGGTGGCTGCCTAGAGGCTGATATTGCACTTCATGCTGAATCGGTATTCGAGAATAAAGTGCCTGCTATGTTGCATTATGATCTCACGACAGATGCTGATTTATTGTGGGGACTGGGTCTTGGTTGTGAAGGAAAAATCGATATCTTGCTTCAACCGCTGTTAGCTGAAAGTGGGCACTGTGACTTTGCTAATATGCTATCGTCTGTTTGTGAAGGAAAAACAGGACGTTATTGGCTTCCAATACCAGCATCAGCTACAGACACAGTTAATCCAAGCATCGTAGTAACAGGTACTTTTCAGCACGAAATTGCATCACTTATTCCCCCAACGGTCGAGAGTCATGCGCCAGTAAATGAGTTAGCAAATGGGCTAGCTAGCTGGCTGTCTATCCCAATCACTCCTCCTATTTCATTGGCCGTCATTGGTGCAGGCCCGGATGCGGTGCCTGTTGTGGATTTAGCGTTAAATATGGGGTGGCGTGTTAATCTGTTTGATCATCGTGATAATGCACTAAATCGCTCGGAATTTAGTCGTGAAGTAAACACAGTGAAAATGCGCGCAGAGCAAGCCGTGGCAGAGTGCTTTGATACAATCGATGCTGCCGTGGTGATGACCCACAACCTCGCTTTCGATCAAGCATATTTATCGGTTTTGTTGTCGACCAGTATCGACTATATCGGGTTGCTGGGGCCGATGGCACGGCGTGACAAAATGCTAACCGCATTGGAACAAGCCTATGAACCCCTATCTGAGCGAATTTTTGGTCCTGTAGGACTAGATATCGGCGGCAGAAGCCCACAAGCTATTGCATTATCAATTGCTGCTCAAATTCAGCAAAAATTTGCTCGACGCTACGAAGAATATCGAGCAGTGCTAGTGTCGGCAGAAAGTGACTAGTATAGATGCCAGCAAAAAAAGATAAGAAAATCGCCGCTATTTTGCTAGCCGCTGGCAATTCCCGCAGGCTTGGACAACCAAAACAATTGGTTGAAATAAATGATGAATCCTTACTTTCTCGTCAGTTAACGCTGGCGGAGCGTCACTGTTATCACTCAGTTATTGTTTTAGGTTATCAAGCAGGGCAAATGCAGTCTTCTTTGCTGGCTGAGAGGCAAAGACACCAGAGACAAAGAAAACCTAACGTTAAAGATAATCGTTTGAATCAAACTACGTCTTGGTCCGTGGTGCACGCAAATAATTGGCAAGAAGGAATGGGGAGCTCGTTGGCGTCAGGTATTAAGCACATACTTGCAAGTGAATATTTGCAACAATCTGACGCCCTAGTCCTACTACTTGTTGATCAATGGCAGCTCAAAAGCGCTGATATGACCAAACTCATCGATTGTTACTATGAGCATCCAGATAAAATTATCGTCAGTGATTGGCATCAATACGATCGTGAGCTAGAAACTTTAGGAGAGGACAGCGGAAAGGTTGGCCACAATAACTTCGGCCCACCAGTGATTTTTCCGGCACGATTTTTTACAAATTTATCCGAGCATTCTGGCGCTCAAGGTGCTAAAGCTATTATCTCCAAACACTTGAGCGATGTAGTTTTTTGTAAGATAAGTAACGCTGAAGCTGATTTGGATACGCCAGAGCAGTTGGCAGCATTGGGCACTTTAGCCAGCTAGACTATATTTAATTATCTATTTAGGGCTTAACTCGAATTTTGTTAAATGGGTTGAACAGAAGACCTAGAGAGTAGACTAATTTTACAGTCAAGAGAGCGTTGGCCGTAAATCGTTCAGTCGAAAACCAAACTGAATACAAAAAAGCAGTACACAGATAATAATAAAACTAACTAAAACAAACGATAAAACTGGGCTATCGAAGGAAGACAAAAATGATCACCTTAACGGTTAACGGTAAACAGCATCAGTATGATGATGACGAAAATATGCCGCTACTTTGGGCATTACGCGATATCTTAAACTACAAAGGCACAAAATATGGTTGCGGGAAAGGGCTATGTGGCGCTTGTACTGTTCATTTAAACGGTCAACCAATACGTTCTTGTGCAACACCGGTTTCGGTGGTTGGCGATCAAAAAATTACCACAATTGAAGGCTTATCTGAAAACGGCGACCACCCAGTTCAAGAGGCATGGCAAGAACTTAACGTACCTCAATGTGGCTACTGTCAATCAGGTCAGATTATGTCTGCGGTAGCCTTACTTAAAAGCAACCCTTCGCCTACTGATGAACAAATTGATATTGCTATGAGCGGTAACATTTGTCGCTGTGGTACGTATGAACGTATTCGCAAGGCAATTCATCGCGCTGCCCAGTTGAAGATTGACGTTAAGGAGCAGAGCTAATGAAAACTATCGAAAATGTTAGTCGCCGAAATCTTCTTAAAGGCTTAGGCATTGGTTCTGGTGCGCTTGTACTCGCTGTGAATTTCCCTGAATTTATTGGTATGCCAAAAGCGATTGCCGCAGGGCAGATCAGTAAGTTTGAACCAAGTGTTTATGTGCATATCAATAGCGACAACACCGTAGGTATTGTCGTGCATCGTTCAGAAATGGGACAAGGTATTCGCACCAGTATTCCCATGATTGTCGCCGATGAGTTAGAAGCTGACTGGCAACAAATTAAGGTTATTCAGGGCCTTGGCGATAAGAAATACGGTAGTCAAAACACTGATGGCTCTCGCTCTGTTAGACGTTTCTATTATCCATTAAGAGAGGCGGGTGTAACTGCTAGAACCATGTTAGAACAAGCAGCAGCACAGCAGTGGCAAGTACCTGTAGAGCAAGTGTTTGCTAAAGAGGGCTATATTCATCATGGTTCGAGTGGTAAAAAAGTCCCGTTTGGCGAACTAGTGGAAGCAGCTTCGAGGCTTCCTGTACCAGACCCGCAAGCACTGACATTGAAAGAGTCCAAAGACTTTAACTTTATCGGTAAGTCGGATGTTGCCTTAGTAGATGGTCACGATATTGTCACAGGTAACACGACTTATGGTTACGATGTTGATTTACCAGGTATGGAGTACGTTGTTATTGCTCGCCCGCCAGTGCTTGCGTCTGCATTAGAGTCGTTTGACGCTAGCAAAGCTAAAGCTATCAAAGGTGTTATTGATGTTGTTGCTTTGGATAACTTACAGGAGCCACCGCTATTCAAACCTTTAGGTGGTGTTGCTGTCATCGCGAAGAACTCATGGGCTGCGATGCAAGGCCGAGATGCGCTTGATATTAAATGGAAAGTCAGCGATCACAAAGTGTATAACACTGACACTTATAAGCAAATGCTTAAAGACAGCTGTGACAATGCTGAAGCTGTGTTGCGCAAGAAAGGTGATGTTGATACTGCACTGGCGAGCGCTGATAAAGTTTTAGCGGGTGAATATTATGTGCCAGAACTTATTCACGTTCCTATGGAGCCACCTGCAGCAGCTGCTCACTTCCACAATGGTCAGTTTGATATTTGGGCATGTACTCAAACGCCGCAATCGGCTCAAAATACTGTTGCCACCTTACTCAATGTTGCCCCTGAAAAAGTAAATATCAATGTTACTTTGCTAGGTGGTGGTTTTGGCCGTAAATCTAAGCCTGACTTTATTGTCGAAGCAGCATTGATGTCAAAGCGCCGTGGTAAGCCGGTTAAGGTACTTTGGACTCGAGAAGACGAGATCAAAAATGGCTATTACCATGCAGTTAGCTATCAAAAAATTAAAGCTGCATTGGGGCCTAATAACGAAGTCAATGCGTGGAAGCACGACGTTGCTTTACCAACGATCAGTTCAACTTTTGCCAAAGGTGCAAATGTCATAGGTGGCGAAGCAGATCTAGGTTTAATCGACATGCCATACGACATCGCCAATGTGCAGTGTGCCGCAGGCAAGGCGACGGCTCATACGCGTATTGGCTGGTTGCGATCGGTAACTAACATTAACCAAGCGTTTGCGATTTGTTCGTTTGCTGATGAATTAGCGCGTAACGCTGGTGAAGATCCGAAAGACTACTTGCTCAAGCTAATCGGAAAAGATCGTCAAATAAACCTGGCTGAAGAAAACGCTAAGTACGGCAACTACGGCGAGCCGATGGAGAAGTATCCGATTGATACTGCTCGTTTGAAAAATGTGGTTGAGCGCGTCGCTAAAATGTCCGATTGGAATAAGCCAAGAGCTGAAGGTAAAGCATTGGGGATAGCAGTACACCGGAGCTTTGTCAGCTATGTAGCCTGCGTTGCTGAAGTCTCGAAAAAGGCAGATGGTAAAATTAAAGTCGACAAAGTTTGGTTAAGTGTTGATTGCGGTACTGCAGTGAACCCTGAGCGTATACGCTCGCAAATGGAAGGTGCAGCGGTGTTTGGTGTATCAATCGCATTTTTCGGCGAACTTACTGCTAAAGATGGTGTTATTGAACAAAGTAATTTTCACGATTACCCAATTGCTCGTATAGCTGATTCACCTGTAACAAATGTTGATATTGTTGAAAGTGATGATTTGCCAGGTGGTGTTGGTGAACCTGGCGTACCGCCAGTTGTTCCTGCTATTACCAATGCGATATATGAGCTAACAGGCACACGCTATCGCGAGTTACCGTTAAATAAAATGGGTATTGTTTAATTCAGTTTATCCATATTAAAACGCATTACTTGAAAAAGCCGACAGTATTGTCGGCTTTTTTTGTTATGTATTTCTAGGTTAAACACTAGTCAGTAAATTCTGCTTTTTGGTAAACTATCGCCCTATTTTGATGTTGAATGATTTCTAGGAACAATAATGGCTTCATTGCAAGAGCAATTACTAAAAGCTGGATTAACCACCAAGCAGAAAGCGCGTCAGGCGAATTCTGATAAGCGCAAGAAAAATAAGCAAAAACGCAGTGGAACTGAAGTTGAAACAAGTATCCAAGAACAAGTTCAACAAGATTTAGCAAAACAAAAAGCAGAGAAGCAAGCCAAAGATGCAGCATTGAACGCCGAACGTCAGCAGGCGCTTGCCGAGAAAGAGCAGCATCAACGCATCTTACAAATTCTAACTCATCACCAAGTTACTGATATCACCGGTGAGTTAGAATACAACTACACGTTTGGTAGCAAAATCAAAAAACTTTTAGTTAACGAACAAACGCAAACTGCGTTAGTTAATGGCCGTTTATGTATTTGTGGTTTAGATGATGTGACCTATGTAGTCACTGCTGAAACTGCAGAAAAAATAGCAACATTAGATGCAAGTGTTGTCCTACTACAAAACGACAAAGCTGGAGTTGATGTTGATGAAGACGATCCGTATGCAGCTTATCAAATTCCTGACGACTTAATGTGGTAACACGTACGGTCTAATTGATCGACTCCCCGTTTATTTTATTATTTTATGCAGCGCATAATGCGCCGCATGATTCATATGAGAGAAGTATATGTTTATTATCCGCTGGATCCTTGGCCAAATTATTTTATTAGTTAACCTATTAACTTTGCCGAAGAAGCCTAAGTTAACTGCTGAGCAACAAGCTAACTTAGCCGAGAAAACTCAAAATTTGAGTCTTTATCATTTAAACGCCTGTCCATTTTGCGTGAAAGTAAGAAGAGCTATGCGACGTGAAGGAATCGACTTAGAGTTGAGAAATATTAAAGATAAAACTGCGGGCTACCGCGATGAGTTAATCGCCAATGGCGGTAAAGCAACAGTACCTTGTTTACGTATTGAAGGCACTGGTGAACAAGTAGAGTGGCTTTACGAGTCTTCAGACATTATTGAATACCTAAAAGAAGTTGACTAAATAAGTGGGGCAAATCAGCTCCAAAGTAGTGACCTCAGATTATTTTAAATATAATTGAATAACTCTTCGAGTAGGTCAGGTCTACATAGGTAGTCCATTCGTACAATGCTGACGTATAGTCAGCATTGTCGTTTTTATGGCTAGGCTAAATCTCAGACCTGCTGTGCGGAGAAGTTATGTTAATTAAGAACCCAAAATCATACGAGTTAAAAGAACATCAGGTAACTGATGAAACAACGTATCTCAATCGTCGCGAATTGTTGAAGAAAATGGGCTATGTTGGTACGGGTAGTTTGCTTGCCAGTGCTAGCGCTAATGCCGGACCGCTCGACTTTTTTGGGAAGAAAGAAGACGACAAAGTATTTGCACGTACTGCACTGGATTTCAAAGCTCAACCACAAGATGGTAGTGAAATTCTGACGCCTGAAGCTAAAGTCGCTAGCCACAACAACTTTTACGAATTCGGCTTAGATAAAGCCGATCCCGCAAAGAATTCACAAGGCTTGAAAGTCGACCCTTGGCAACTCTCCATTAGTGGTGAAATGAACAACCCCTTCACACTTGGCTACGACGACCTTTTCAAAAAGTACCCACTAGAAGAACGCATTTATCGTTTGCGTTGTGTGGAAGCTTGGTCAATGGTGATTCCTTGGGTCGGATTTTCACTAGCAGACGTCATAAAGGCTGCAAACCCAACGTCAAAAGCAAAGTATGTTGCCTTTGAAACTTTATATGATCCTAAGCAAATGCCTGGGCAGCGCAGCCGCCGTATTGGAGGTGGTATTGATTACCCCTATGTTGAAGGGTTACGCATTGATGAGGCGATGAACCGATTATCATTCTTGAGCGTGGGCTTGTATGGCAAAACATTGCCACCACAAAATGGTGCGCCTATTAGACTTGTAGTGCCATGGAAGTATGGCTTTAAGAGCATTAAGTCGATTGTTTCAATTAAGCTTGTCGAAAAGCAACCACCAACGACATGGAATATTTTGGCACCTCACGAATACGGCTTTTATGCCAATGTTAATCCTGCAGTCTCTCATCCACGTTGGAGCCAAGCAAGCGAGCGGAGAATTACCACAGGCGGTTTGTTTGCGCGAAATAGAATTGAGACCTTGCCATTTAATGGCTACGGCGAGGAAGTGGCAGCTCTCTATAAGAATATGGATTTGGCTAAATTTTATTAATGACGACCAAGTGAAAAGTAGTCGCTAAATAGCTAAGTAAGTAGAACCGTAAGTAGTAAAAAGGTAAGTCGTAGATAGTATGTGGTTATCAAAAAGTATCGTTCACCTCGCATCATTATTGCCCTTATGTTGGCTTTATTATCATGCCATCAACGACACTTTAGGCGCTGATCCCGTTGAGACGGTTATTCACTTTACCGGTATTGGTGCGCTCAACTTGTTATTGATAACCTTGCTCATCTCGCCATCGGCTGAGCGCTTTAAACAACCTAAATTACTTAAATTTAGAAGAATGCTAGGTTTGTGGGCATTTACTTATGCACTGCTACACTTACTAAACTTTATAGCTTTTGAGCTTCAGTTTGACTGGTCATTATTGTTCTCAGAAATAGTAGAGCGGCCTTATATTACGGTAGGCATGGCAGCCTTTGTTGTTCTATTGCTACTTACCGTGACGTCTGTTAACCGCATCAAGAAACAGATGGGCCCTAAATGGCAAAAACTACACAACTGGGTCTATATCGCCTCAATCGCCGTGGTCGTCCATTTTTATTGGTCGATTAAGTCTGATATCTATGAGCCAGGCATATACGCAATTATGTTGGCGTGGTTACTGGCACTTAGAAAGCTGAAAATTAAACGTTGGCTGAAAATCGGTTAATTCATTTAAACGCAGTTTTTCTACAACTCATCGCAAATTTTTGCGATGTTATCACAATATCCCTTGCTGCTGATTTGCGGTCATAATACGTTTCATAAGTTAAGTTTTTGAAACATTTAGGCACCTCTTCGCCTAAACTTGAAGTCATCTGCAAATATAAAAACACTACGAGAAATAATCATGCATAAAATTGTTCCATCGTTAGTAATGGCCGCAGTTTCTGTTGCGTTAACTGGCTGTATGAAGTCAGAGCAGCAAGATGCAAAAGTCACTATCAATAAAAACCCTTACCCAAGCACATACCAAGTGTTGCCGAGTCAAAAGACAATAATCCAAAATGCCACCGTATTAGTTGGTAACGGCGAACGTCTTGAAAATACCGACGTACTGTTTATGGACGGTAAAATCGTTCAGGTTGGTCAAGGCTTACCAACAGATGGCGCAACTGTTGTTGATGGTAGCGAAAAGTGGGTGACACCGGGCGTTATTGACGTACATTCTCACTTAGGTGTTTATCCTAGCCCATCGGTTGAATCTCATGCCGACGGTAATGAAATGACGTCACCAAATACATCTGAAGTTTGGGCTGAGCACAGTGTTTGGCCGCAAGACCCAGGTTTCCAAACTGCTCGTGCAGGTGGCGTAACAACGCTTCAATTATTGCCGGGTTCTGCGAACTTATTTGGTGGTCGCGGTGTTACGTTAAAGAACGTGCCTAGCCACACAATGCAAGGCATGAAGTTTCCTGAAGCGCCATATGGCTTAAAAATGGCCTGTGGTGAAAACCCTAAACGTGTTTACGGTAGCCGTAAAGAGGCACCAGGTACGCGTATGGGTAACATGGCTGGCTACCGCATGGCGTGGGCTGAAGCGACTGAGTACAAGCGCGCTTGGGAAAAATATGAAGCAGATTACGCGGCAGGTAAAAACCCTCAAGCACCGACACGTGATATTGAATTAGACACCCTAAAAGGTGTGCTTGACGGTGATATCTTAATTCACAACCATTGTTACAAAGCCGAAGAAATGGCAATGATGATTGACCTTGGTAAAGAGTTTAACTACCACTCAGGTACATTCCATCATGCGATTGAGGGCTACAAAATTGCAGACATGTTAGCTGAAAACGGCAACTGTGCAGCAATGTGGCCAGATTGGTGGGGCTTCAAGATGGAAGCTTACGACATGGTTGAAGAGAATGTCGCGATTGTTGATGCCGTGAAGAACTCTTGTGCTGTTGTTCACTCAGATTCAGGTACAACGATTCAACGTCTAAACCAAGAAGCAGGCAAGATTATGTATCGCGCTAATGACAATGGTTTTGACCTAAAAGAAGAAGACGCGATTGTTTGGATTACGAGCAATGCGGCTAAGTCGCTTGGTATTGATGACAAGACAGGTAGCCTAGTAAAAGGTAAAGCTGCTGATGTTGTCCTTTGGAACACCAATCCGTTTAGCGTTTATGCACAAGCTGATCAAGTATTCGTCGATGGCGCAAAAGTATACGATCGTTATGACGAGAAATACCAAGCACAAAGCGACTTCATGTTAGGTCAGGAATAGGGCGAGGACTGAGTTATGAAATTATTTAAATCTTCTTTAATCGCCTTAGCACTTGCGGGCACGACGGCGGCAAATGCAGCGAGTTTAGCTATCACAAATGCAAAAGTGCATACAGCCACTTCTGCAGGTGTTTTAGAAAATGCGACAGTAGTTATCGATAACGGTGTGATTACCGCGATTAATCCTGAATCTGTTGCAGCGGATCAAACGATTGATGCGCAAGGCAAAGTGTTAACACCGGGCTTTATTGCGTCAATGAATCAACTAGGCTTAGTTGAAGTAAGTGCTGTTGCTTCTAGCCGCGACGCTAGCGACAAGAAAGCGGACATTACGTTTGACGCAAGCCTTGCGTTTAACCCTAAATCAACAGCTATTCCGTTAACACGTAAAGGTGGTATTACCCGCAGTGTTGTTGCTCCACGTGGTGGCGACGATATGTTCAAGGGACAAACCTTTGTGGCGGATATGTCGGGTGACTTCGACAGTGTAATGGCTGCAAATGGCGCTGTAGTGGTTGAGCTTGGTGCTGAGTCTAAAGGCTCACGCGCTATGGCACTGCAAAAGCTAAGCAATAAGCTAGAAGACGCTGAAAAAGCGTTAGCGAAAGCAAAGAAAGACGACAAAGACGATAAGAAAGACGTCAAACGTGATGCGCAAGTTATTAATGCGTTACTTGCGGGTGAAAAGCCACTAATCGCACATGTTGATCGTGCAACGGACATTTTAGCTGTATTAGCGATGAAAGAGCGCTTTGGTCTTAACTTAGTGTTAGCGGGCGCTGCAGACTCTGTGCTTGTGATGGACGAAATCGCAAAGGCAAACGTACCGGTGGTTATGAGCGCTATGCGTAACTTGCCGGGTAGCTTTGATTCACTTCACACGAATCTAGCTAATGCTGGTAAGCTTTCAAAAGCAGGTATCAAAGTTATTATTACTGTTGATGGCGATACACATAATACTCACTTGTTGCGTTTTACTGTTGGTAACGCGGTTGCAAACGGTATGGACTACGATGCGGCGCTTGCGTCGGTAACAGCGAACGTTGCAGACGTGTTTGGCTTGGATTCAGGTAAAATTGAAGTAGGTAAAGCTGCTGATATCGTATTGTGGAGCGCAGATCCTTTTGAATTGAGCACTAAGGCTAAGCAACTTTGGATCAGCGGTGAAGCGCAAGTGTTAGAAAGTCGTCAGGACAAACTTCGCGATCGCTATACGACAGACTCAGATATGCCAAGAGCTTATATTAAATAAACAGTTAAATAAGTAAGTTCTTATGTCGACTTAGTCGGGTGCTAGTAGATATTGCTAAGAGCGCGTGGCTAATTTATAAAAAGTGAACGAAAATGCCGATAATTACTTTCCTAGTTATCGGCATTTTTACGTTTATAATTCGCTGAATTGGTGCTAACTGTTAATAAGTTTTTGTTAAGCCAAAAAATAAATGTATATACTAGCCGCTTTATTAAACAACTCACCTAGCAGCATTTCCGATGAATAAGATGTTAAATGCACGTGGCTTTACGCTGATTGAACTCGTGGTAGTCATTGTTATTTTGGGTATTTTGGCGGCAACAGCAGCACCAAGGTTTATTGATGTATCGAGCTCCGCGAAAGTGGCGACACTTGAGTCAATTGCCGGCACAATGAAGTCCTCAATTAAGCTCGTCAATATGAAGGCGCGAGTTAAGGACTTGAAATTACTGATTCAAATCCGGGTAATCAAGCGGCGTACCTTATTGATTTTGGCAACGCATCAGCGGAATCGATTGGCGAAACTTATGCCCTGAAAGTGAAGCTGAGCTTGGTGACCAGCTAACTATGGTTGATTTTATTACCTTGGATGGTAGTGCTGGGTTAACGTCGCAAACGAACAATCAGTACACGCTGGTGGGTTACGATATTTCTGGCTTCTCAGTGCCAACCGACCAAGGTTGTTACGTGATTTATGATTCATTTGGCGATCCGGCTTTTACAGTTACAGTCGTTACTGAGGACTGCTAGCAGCCTGCTAATTCACTGAGCTAGTTAACCAAATCGATAAATGCGCTTAGCATTGCGGTAAGCTAAGCGTTCAAATTGCAAAGCGTTTAAACCTAATTGGTCTTGGTATAGTTGCCACAATTCTTTGTAAGAGCGAGTAAATAGGGTTAGCGGAAAATTACTTGCTAACATCACCTTTTCTTCGCCGAATATTCCTATCAATTCTTGAACTACTTCTGCTACTTGTTGAGCAATGTATTGCCGAACACCCATTTCCCATCCAGAGCATTTAATGAATGCATTAGGCAGCTGAGCCAATAGCGATAAGCTATTGCGCCAACGTTTATATTTCGCTTCATTTGACGAATCGCCTGACAGAGCTAGTGGAGGAAAGCCTGCGTGATTGATGATAATTGATAGGTTGGATAGAGCTTTGAGCTTGCTAATCACTAAATCAACAGCTGACTCATCCGTAATTGGCATTTGAAGCTCAAAGATAAGACTATGCTTGCTGAGTAGGTTTAAATTTGAATCTGCAAATGGGCTTTTAAGAATCTCTACTGCATCCTCATCCAATATATGCCTTACACCGACAACTGATGAAAACGCCAATAGTTTATTAAGTTGTTGCTCGAACTTAGCTGGCTCAAGAGTTAGGTCAGCACATGCGATGGTTCTGAACTTTTGTACATGGCTATTGCCAAACGCGTTTTCTAGCCAAGCAATTTCTTGCCATGGTTGCTCGTTATCAAAGCCGGCTTCAATGTGAACAAAACCAGCGAGCGTTTGTGTTGACGAGAGCGCTAAATCACTCGGGGCAAAGTCTCGATTGATAACCGCTTTGTCAGGCCAAAATGGCGGGTTGCTGGGTTGTAACCATTGGTAATCACCTCGATTTAAATCAAATAAATGAAGGTGAGGGTCGATAATTTGCGTCATTGTAAAAGTCTACACTTGTGCCATCGCTGAATGCGGCTACTGAGCGGTATAGCCGCCATCGATGACTTGCAAGCTACCAGTGATAAAGCTTGCTTTGTCTGAAGCCAAAAAGAAGGTGAGTTCGGCCACTTCCTCTGGCTGACCAAGTCGGCCAAGTGGTTGCAGTTGGGCTTCCTCTTGATGAACAACAGTTTTATCGGCTCCTGATTTTTCTACGTAATTATCAATAGCCTTATGGTAAAGCGGTGTTTCTATCGTACCTGGACAAACCGCATTTGCGCGAATGTTGAACTCGGCGTAATCGAGCGCTGTTGTTTTCGCCATGGAGGCAAGCGCTGCTTTTGATAGGTTGTAAGCAAACGAATTACGTTTGCCAATCAGTGCTTGGTCGCTCGCAATGTAAATAACACTACCTTGCTGTTTTGCTTTCATGAAGGGTAGACAAGCTTTGGTGGCAGCATAAGCACCTTTAACATTAATGTTAAATACGCGTTCAAAATCTTGCTCTGAGGTATTCTCGATATTAGCAGAGTAGTGCACACCAGCATTGGAAACTAATACATCAATGCCGTATTGCTGACCGATGTTGTTAATCGCTTCAGTTACCGCATCAACATTAGTCATATCGCATGATACAAGCGCTCCCGCTTTTCCTGAATGAATATCTAAGTTAAATACTTGGTAGCCTTCTGCAACAAATTTCTCAGCAATGCTCAAACCTATTCCTGAGCTTGCTCCGGTAATTACACATGTTTTGGTCATCAATTTTTGCCTTTTTGCTTTTTTCGCTCTATCAATTCTTAGTGCTATGCATTCATTGAGCGCTGTTAATTAGCTAGCGCTCAAGTGGAATTAAGCTTGTGGGGATTGAAGATAATTCTGTAGCACAAGCGTAAGTTCTTGCTGATTTTCCTCTTCACTGAGCGGTGATGCAATAGCTGGCGTTAATTCTGAGTACAGAACTTTTTCAATCAAGTTGCTGATAAGCATAAAAATGGCCATTTCACAGGCAATTTTGGGCTTTGAGTGACTAATTTCCGTCGAGTAGGTCATCAGCAAGGCTGCAAGCTGCTGATAATCATGGCTACGTTCGAATAATTGGCTTTTGGTTAATATTTCAGGGTAAAGGCGAGAATTTAAGTGAAGCGTTCTTAGCACTCCTGCGTGCGCATGCAGGAAGGCGTTACATTCTGTCACTAATAGCGCTATTTGGTCGCTCAAACTTCCTTGCTTGTTTCCCTCTAGCGCTGATACCCAATCCTTAAATTGTTCGCTAAAGTCCTGATATAGGTAGGGGAGCAACGTTTCTTTGTTTTTAAAACGGCGGTAAAATGTACCAACCGAAACACCTGCTTGTTCGGTGATGTGGGCAATACTGATGTGTTCAAAAAACTGTGTTGTTAAGCTATCGCTCAAGGCCGCTAATAGTTTCTTTTGTGTCTGCTGACTGCGGGCTTGTTTCGCTTCAATAATGGAATCTTCTTGCATAGGTTTTCTTTTTGGCTCGGCTGCTACACAGTGTTGATATCGCGTGCAGTCGTTATAATTATTACTTAATGGATTTTGCGCTTACACTTGTGTTTGATGTGCAAAATTTATCAGCAGTGTATGTGAAGCATTTCGTTAAGTCGAGTACTTGGTAACGTTACCAATGGCGAAGGATGCTGGCTAATCTTTACTCTTTCGTGCAGAAATTTTTCCACTTGCCGTTTACTAAGAAAAAATAGGTAAAATTTCAGCAAGTTAAATATATCGCTCTAAACTTAGCCATTAGTGGGAAATTGCTGTTAATCAGCGCGATGCAAGCGCATAATAGCGCCGTAAAAATTCAGAGACAAAATAGAGGCTAAATTGATATGAAAATTTGTGGTGTAGAACTAAAAGGCAATGATGCAGTTGTATGTGCTATGTCTCTGGAAAATGGTCTGTATGACATTCCTCAATTGCGTGTACCTAAATTGAGCATTAGCGACGCCGGTAACGCTGAAGAAATGCAAAAATTTCAGTTTGCATTTAAGAAATTAATGTCTGACTACCAAATCGAAAAAGTGGTTATCAAAGGTCGCGCGTTGAAAGGTAAGTTTGCAGGTGGTCCTGTTGGCTTCAAATTAGAAGCTGCGATTCAGTTGATTGAAGGTTTAGACGTTGAAATTGTGTCAGGCAGCTTTGTTAAAAGTGCATTGGCAAAAAGCCAAGTAGGTATCGATTTTCGTGATACGGGGTTGAAGAAGTTTCAACAAACTGCATTTGAAACTGCATTTGCATTTTTTGAAACAAAATAAGCTTGTGGGTTGGTTTTAGATCCAGCAGAACTAATACCGCGTATAAGAATAAAGAAAAAGGGAGCTTCTGCTCCCTTTTTCTTTATTTGGCCGATCTTGCCTATACTAAATATCGATAGTTGCCCCGATGATCACTTATCCCTTTTCAATTTCGAGCCAACGTGATTATAATCAGGGTATAATAACAAGTCCGACCACTGATGAGTGGTTAAGAAATTGAGGAAGAAAACAATGCCAGAGTATAAAGCGCCATTGCGTGATATGAAGTTCGTAATGCAAGAACTGCTTGATTGCGAGAGCCATTACCAGAACCTTGGGTATGAAGAAGCTACACCAGATATGGTTGATGCCATCATGGGGGAAGCGGCTAAGTTTACCGAAGAGGTGATTGCGCCTATCAACCAGATTGGTGACCAACAAGGTTGTACATGGAACGATGGTGTAGTCACTACACCTGACGGTTTCAAAGAAGCGTACCAACAATATGTTGAGGGTGGTTGGCCAACTCTGTCCCAATCAGTAGAGCACGGTGGTCAGGGTCTTCCACATTCTATTAATACCGCAATTGGTGAATTTACTTCCGCAGCAAACCACAGTTTTGCGATGTACCCCGGTTTAAGCCACGGTGCGTTAGCAACATTAGAAGCACATGGTACAGATGCACAGAAAGCTATGTTCATGCCTAAGCTTGTTGAAGGTACTTGGACAGGCACAATGTGTTTAACTGAACCACATTGTGGTACTGACTTAGGTATGTTACGCACAAAAGCAGAGCCTAATGAAGATGGTTCGTACTCATTGACGGGCACAAAGATATTTATCTCTGCGGGTGAGCACGACTTATCTGAAAACATCGTACACATTGTTATCGCTCGTGTTCCAGGTTCACCTGATGGCACCAAAGGCATTTCGCTATTCATCGTACCTAAGTTTGATGTTACTGCTGACGGCGAGAAAGCGGAGCGCAATGGTGTTAACTGTGGCTCTATCGAACACAAAATGGGTATCAATGCGAACGCTACTTGTGTGATTAACTTTGATGGCGCTAAAGGTTACCTGATTGGTGAAGTTAATCGTGGCTTAAACTGCATGTTTACGTTTATGAACGCTGCGCGTTTAGGTGTTGCTAATGAAGGTGTTGCTGCAGCTGATGCTGCTTTCCAAGGCTCTCTAGCTTACGCAAAAGATCGTCTACAAATGCGTTCTTTATCAGGTCCTAAGAATCCATCGGGCCCTGCCGACCCAATCATTGTGCATCCTGATGTTCGTCGTATGCTATTAACGCAAAAATCAATTGCTGAAGGCGGTCGTGCGTTAAATGGTTATTTGGCACAGCTTGTTGATGTTGTAGAAGTTGAAAAAGATGCTGCCAAGAAAGCTGAGGCTGAGAGCAAGTTGGCATTATTGACACCAATAGCAAAGGCATTCTTAACAGAGCTTGGCTTAGAGTGTACAAGTCACGGTGTTCAAGTATATGGCGGTCATGGTTTCATTAAAGAGTGGGGTATGGAACAGCTAATGCGTGATACTAAGATTAGCTGTCTTTACGAGGGTACCACAGGTATTCAAGCACTCGACTTGTTAGCGCGTAAGATTCTAGGATCAAAAGGTGAATTGATTAAACCATTCGCTGCTGAAGTAACTGCGTTCTGTACTGAGAACATTACCGATGAGCAGATGAGCGAGTTTATTAAGCCGATGATTACTATCGCGCCAAACTGGCAAAAGATGACACAGGAAATTGGCATGAAAGCGATGCAAAACCCTGATGAAATCGGTGCAGCATCAGTTGATTACTTGATGTATTCGGGTTACCTAACACTTGCTTATTTCTGGGCGAAGATGGCGAAAGTATCTTTCGACCAATTAGCTGCTGGTACTGATGATAAAGCTTTCTACGAAGCGAAAATCAAAACAGCACGTTTCTACTTTGCACGTATTCTTCCTCGTGCCCACGGTCATGCTGCTTGTATTGAAAACGGCGCTGCGAGCATGATGGCTCACGACGAAGAAGAGTTTGTTTTCTAGAAATAATGGCTCAAGGCAGGCTTACCAAGCTAGTGAGGCTGCTTAAGAGTTTATTAAATAAAAAGCCCGCATATAGCCTGTCTTTCATACACAAATCCCTCGATGAAAATCGGGGGATTTTTTTTGAACTTATTTTGCATACCTCGATCAGATCTATTTTGATTTAGCGATAAGGTCAGTTCCAGTGTTTTCAACAGGTTCAGCGCAATGGGCAG
>JAKVCY010000026.1 GCA_022448425.1 Thalassotalea sp.
CGAGGAAACTCCGCGCTATGCGGGAAAATGTGAAGCAATTTATACTGCCTGAAAAAAGAAAACGGCCCAAAAGTAGGACCGTTAGATTTTCTAAAACCCAATACACCATTCGGTCAAAACATGCTTAACTGAATGGTGTTACCTTTATCGGGGCTTTGTTCTAACAAAGTGTGTTCTAGCTAGATGTGCTCTTGGCTCTTTCGCCAATGATAACGTAAATAGTTAACTACAATAGCGCTCAACAGCCTTGTTTTTTAAAGGTGACGCCCCTATGTTGATATTATTCTAACGAGCTGATTTTCTGGTAATTACTTCTCTATGCGAAACCCTCGTATTTATATTGACCAAGCATTAAAGGTTGATACAACAATCCAGCTTTCTGACGACGCTTTCGGCCACGTTGTGCGCGTTCTTCGCCTTAACGATGGTGATGCGATAACCTTATTCAATGGTGACGGCAACGACTACGCTGCGACATTGACTGATGTTGCAAAGAAAAAAGCCTTTGCTCAGGTCTTATCTTCGCAAGCGACTGATAACGAGTCTCCGTTAAACCTTCACTTGGGCCAAGGTATTTCTCGCGGTGACCGAATGGATTTTACCTTGCAAAAGTCAGTAGAGCTTGGTGTTAACACTATCACACCACTTTTTACTGAGCGATGTGGTGTAAAGCTCAGTGGTGAGCGTTTAGCAAAGAAAGTTGAGCAATGGCAGAAAATAGTTGTCAGCGCTTGCGAGCAAAGTGGTCGCGCGACAGTGCCAGAGGTTAAGGAACCAATGTATCTTAGCGATTGGTTAACAGAGCAAACCGAGGCGCTCAAGCTAAACTTACATCCACGAGCAGAGCATTCAATAATGACCTTGCCAATCGAAACAGACCGAGTCAGGTTGCTTATCGGTCCCGAAGGTGGCTTAAGTGATGAAGAAATTGAAGTAGCCAGCGACGCTGGCTATACCGAAGTCCTCATGGGACCACGTGTGTTAAGAACAGAAACAGCTGCATTGACAGCAATTACGGCATTGCAATGCCGATTTGGCGATTTATAAGTCTTTACGTTCAACAGGACTAAATTTAGCAGGAATAAATATGGCGATAAAACTTGGGGTTGTGATGGACCCAATTTCAACAGTAAAAGTGGCGAAAGATTCTTCCATGGCAATGATGCTGGAAGCTCAAGAGCGCGGCTATGAAATTTTCTATATCGAAATGCAAGACCTTTACCTAGATCAAGGTGAAAGCCGCGCTAGTGTTAAGCCAGTTAAAGTATTCGATGATGCCAACCATTGGTACGAATTAGGTGAAACACAGGATGTAGCCCTTGCCGATCTTGACGCGATTATAATGCGTAAAGATCCTCCTTTTGATACAGAATACATCTACGCCACATACATGCTAGAGCGAGCCGAAGAAGCGGGTACGTTAATCGTCAATAAGCCACAAAGTTTACGTGACTGTAACGAGAAACTATTTACCGCGTGGTTCCCTGAACTGACCCCGAAAACATTAGTAACACGCAGCGATGAACGTATTCGTGCGTTCCATCAGGCAAATAAAGATGTCATCATTAAGCCATTAGACGGCATGGGTGGCTCTTCTATTTTCCGCATCAAAGAAGGCGATGCCAACGTAGGTGTGATTATTGAAACCCTCACCAATCACGGCAGCCAATACGCAATGGTACAAGAGTACATGCCAGCAATTAAAGATGGCGACAAGCGTATCCTTATTGTTAACGGTGAAGTAATGCCTTACTGCTTAGCTCGTATTCCTGCTCAGGGTGAGACACGTGGTAACTTAGCAGCAGGCGGTAGCGGCGAACCACGCCCATTGTCAGCAAGTGACAAGTTAGTTGCCGAGACAATTGCACCTGAGCTGAAAAAACGCGGTCTATACTTTGTAGGTCTTGATGTTATCGGCGACAAAGTAACAGAAATCAATGTGACTAGCCCAACTTGCATCCGTGAAATCGAAGCGGCGTTCCCAATT
Source organism: Thalassotalea sp. (assembly GCA_022448425.1). Classification (GTDB taxonomy): domain Bacteria; phylum Pseudomonadota; class Gammaproteobacteria; order Enterobacterales; family Alteromonadaceae; genus Thalassotalea_F. The sequence goes on from JAKVCY010000026.1 coordinate 1,988, forward strand.
AAGATTGCAGGCAAACTAATGGATGCAATCGAAGAAGTATTAAGTGAGCGCCAATAACGGCGCTAGTAGTGATATCAGTAAAGCGAGGTAACCATTGGAAAGTTTAGAAAACCAACTCCTCATTGCCATGCCTGCGATGGGTGACCCGTTCTTCGATCGAACGGTCACCTACATATGTGAGCACAATGATGATGGTGCGATGGGACTTATCATCAATTTATCTGTTGGCTTAACGCTAAATGAGTTGTTAGAGCAAGTAGACTCGGAAAAACCTAAGTTACCATCGCTTGAGCAAAGCGTGCTAACGGGAGGCCCTGTCGCGCAAGAACGTGGCTTTGTTCTGCACAGTCCTCAAAATTGTTGGAGCAGTTCACTTGCCCTTAGCGAAGATGTAATGATTACCACATCAAAAGATATCCTAATGGCATTGGGTACTGAGCAAGCACCGCCGCAATTTATGGTAACCCTTGGCTACGCTGGCTGGGGACCAGGTCAACTTGAAAAAGAAATCAGTGAAAACTCTTGGCTAACAACACCAGCAGATACAGATATTTTGTTTAACACACCAATAAAAGACCGCTGGCTGAAAGCAACGGAAAAACTAGGTATTGATATCGCGCATTTATCGTCGGACATTGGCCACGCATAATTTACGACACGCATAGTTTCACATAACAAACTATGCGACTATCTCAAATTACTCAGAAAACATTACGCTATTAAATATGTCGAAATCAAGAAAGCCCGTTGGCGAGCGCACTGCACTCGGACTCGACTTTGGTAAAAAATATATTGGTGTGGCCGTTGGTCAAGAGATTACAGGTACTGCCAGTGCAATTGGCTCAGTTAAAGCTAAGGACGGTATTCCCAATTGGGATGACCTAGCCAAATACATCAACGAGTGGCAACCAGACTACATTATTGTCGGCTTGCCACTTAATATGGACGGCAGTGAGCAACAACTCACTCGTGACGCCAAAAAATTTGGTAATCGCGTCTTTGGTCGATTCGGCATCGTTGTAGAATTTAAAGACGAACGATTAACCACAGCTGCGGCCAAAGAACAACTGTTCGCATCAGGTGGCTATCGCAACCTGAAAAAAGATAATGTCGATGCAGCTTCAGCACAGCTGATTATCGAAAGTTATTTCGAACAGCTTTACGATTAATAACCTTCGACAAATGCAAGTAAGATAGACTGCTTTTCAGTTAATATTCTTACTGAAAAGCACATTCACTATATAAACACTCTCTCAGAAATATAAGAACTGCAATTAAGTGCCATGAATATTATTCCAATTATTTTTCCACTAATAGCATTAGCACTCATAGGCTACTTAATCGCGAAAAAGCAATGGCTAAACGCGAGCCAGCTCGATGGTTTAAGTAAAGTTACATTTGCCGTTTTTATTCCTGCGTTTTTGTTTTACAGAATGGCAACCGCAGATCTATCGAGTCAGTTAAATCCAACTTTATTTGCATCTTTTTATCTACCAGTATTAGCCTGCTTTGCCCTAGGCTTTATACTGAACTACTACCTACATAACGAGTATCGACAGAGTCGCGCGGCTTCAGCGGTATTCGCGCTTGGCGCAAGCTATTCAAACAACATTATTGTTGGCTTACCAGTTTTGCTTTTGGCCATTGGTGATAAAGCGCTACCCATCATTTTTCTCATCGTTACACTGCATAGCGCTATGCTCTTTGGCTTAACCAGCGCCATCGCAACAAGTGATGCATTCAATTGGCGTGGCTTTATTAAACAAAACTTAAGTAATCCACTTATTGTGGGTATTTTGTCTGGCTTTCTATTTAATATTCTCGCGTTGCCTATGCCTGAAATGGTGGCAAACTCGCTAGCGTTGCTGGGTCAACCAGCGATTCCTTTAGCGCTTATCGCCCTTGGTGCATCGATCGCCAAATATGATATTCGAGGCGAAAGACGCTTCATCGCAATCGCCAGCCTAATTAAGCTCATAATCCTTCCGACACTTGTTTACTTTACCGCTAGCCAAATATTTGAGTTATCACAACTGGTAGTGCAAGTGTTGGTTATATTGAGTGCCTGCCCAGCTGGTGTTAATGCATATATTATTGCCCAAACACACAAGGTCCACCGAAAGGCGGTTGCGAGTACCGTCGTGGTAAGCACCTTGGCTTCTGCAATCACTATCCCGTGCTGGCTGCTATTCATGGGTATTGAATAGCTAAATTCGTTAAGACTCTGACGACCTTCATACTACCTCCCAGCTCTCTGCCAGCCTTCATTCCTATTAATTCGTAAAGAATGTACATATTTCGCAAGTCTTGACCTAAAAAAATAAATGCAAATAGGAATTATTATTATTTTGATTGATCTTTATTGTTATAGGGGCGTATTATTGCGAGTGGATATTTACACGTTTTTTTACACGACACTAAATAAGAACAGAGGAAAAAATGAACAGCTCTCAATTAACAAAGATCGCTGCTGTAATGCTTGCTGCTGCAACGCTAACTGCTTGCATTGACGATGGCGACGATGGTGCTGCTGGAGCACCAGGTGCACAAGGCCCTGCAGGCCAAAATGGTACAGACGGTACTGATGGTGTAAGTACTTTTGTCACTCGTACAGACGTTATCAAAACGAATGCAAACATCGCTTATGCAGCTTATGCAGATTCATTAATTACTGCTCAATCACTAAAAACAGCGTTAACTTCGTTAGTGAACTCTCCTTCTGACGCAACCTTGGATGCAGCAAAAGCAGCTTGGTTAGCTTCTCGAGAACCATACGGTCAAACTGAGGTTTACCGTTTCCGTGCAGGTCCCATCGACGCACTAAAAGAAGACGGCACGATTGGTATCGAGGGCGACGGCCCTGAAGGTGCAATCAATGCTTGGCCATTGGGTGAAGCTATTATTGACTATGTAGCACCAGAGGTTGATGGTGACGCTGGCCCAGAAAACCCAGCAAACAATCTATCAAATAACATTATTGCCAATACTGCTGATTATCCAACAATCAATGCAGAAACACTTCGTACAACGTTCGAGTTTGGCGAAGATGAGCGAAATGTAACTACAGGCTACCACGCGATTGAATTCTTATTATGGGGCCAAGACCTTAACGAAGACTTAAGCGGTACTGGTGAGCGCGATGCAAGTGGCGGTCAACGCCCGGTATCTGACTACTACACTGATGCAGGTACTTGTACTTCTGGCACTGATGCAGCTCCAGAGCAAATCTGTGAACGACGTGGTCAATACCTACTTGCCGCTGCCGACTTACTAATCGAAGACTTAAAAGCAATTACTGAAGCGTGGGAACCAGGTTCAGGTGTTCACTACAACGCCTTCGTTGAAGGTGGTGATGACTCTCTTGCAAAAATTTTAGAGGGCATGGGCCGTTTGAGTTTCGGTGAATTAGCAGGTGAACGCATCAATATCGCGCTAGTTACGGATTCTCAAGAAGATGAACATTCATGTTTCAGCGACAATACTCACCGTGACATTTTCCTGAATGCGAAAGGTGTACAAAACAGCTACAACGCTAACTATGTTCGCGTCGACGGCGAAGTTATCCAAGGTGCTTCTATTTACGACCTACTAGTGGTTGAAGGCGATCATGAATTAGCTAATCAATTACGTGGCTCACTTGAAGCGACAATGGCTGCTGCCGCAGTGATCGATACTAAAGCTAAAACAGGTATGCCATTTGACACCTTGATCCAAGAAGGTATTGAGCAACCAAATATTCTTGCCATTATCGAAGCATTAGTGAAACAGACAGATGACATCGAACTTGCTATCGATGCATTAAACGTTACCACTAACGATCTACGTCAAGACACTGACCAAGACATCTAAGTATAGGCAAAATTAAGTCTAAAGGAATAGGCTCTAGTGAGCCTATTCCTGTTTTAAAACAAAAAGTTAAAAACGCGATACGGATAAGTTCTATACCAGTTTATCTGTAACGCACTGAATTGCCGACACAATGGGTAGTTCAGTATTAGGGCATGGGTATTATTGTGATTTACAGACGCTTTTCTAGTTTGGTTTTTATATTGGCAGGAAGCCTCCTACTAATTTCATGTGGTGGTGGCGGTGGCTCTTCTAGCCCAGAACCAACCCCCACTCCACCAACGGTTCCAACCGATCCACCACCAGATCCTGAACCTACAGTAGACCACAGTGGCTTGGAACCAATGTCTGCATCAACGATTCTGGACGAAGAGTATTTATCTGGCGGTGCGGCATCTGTATTTGTTAGTAATCAGGATGCATTTGGCACAAGACCAGAGCCGATTGCCGATGATTTTCAGCTCGATGGATTCTTCACTTCTGGCGACCACTTATTTAGAACACCGCATGAAGATATTGGCCCAATCCTAAATACTGGCACATGCCAAGGTTGTCATCTTAATGACGGTCGAGGTGTCGCTCCAGACCCAATGGCGCCTATGCTGAGCATGCTAGTCAAGATTGGACGAGCTAACGGTGAGCAAGACCCCATTTACGGCGAGCAAATTCAGCCATTTGCTGAACAAAGCTTTACAACAAACGATTTTACTTCTGGATTTTCAATCCATAATGGCTCAGTAAATGGCACCGAATTATACGGTGAAGCGTTTCCTTTCCTAGAATACGAGACAATAGACGGTAAATACCCAGACGGCACCAGCTATCAATTGCGTAAGCCCGTATACAAAATTAGAGACCTAAGCTTTGGCGAGTTTGCAGATGACGCGCAGTTTTCTGCCCGTGTTGCTCCACAAGCTTTTGGAGTCGGATTACTTGCTGAAATTCCGCAAGACAATATATTAGCGTTGGCAGACCCTGATGATGCTGACGGTGATGGCATTTCAGGTAGAGCTTCTATGGTTACCGATGCTTTTAGCAACCAAACGGTATTGGGTCGTTTCGCCTATAAAGCTCAAAACCCGACGGTATTGCAGCAGGTAGCTGGTGCCTATCGTGGCGACATCGGCATTACCAACACCATTTTTCCTGAAGAACCATGTACTGATCAACAGCTAGCCTGTCTTATGGTTGCAGAACAAGAATCCAAAATATCACCTGAAGTTGACTTTTCAGACCGTAAACTCGCCCTTGTTGAGTTTTACAACCGTGTATTAGGCGTCCCCGCACGAAGAGGGTTTGATACAGATAGCAACACGTGGAATGACGATGTAGCAGCTGGTCGAACACTGTTTTTCGAAGTAGGTTGTACTTCTTGTCATACCCCTCGTCACGTCACTGGTGAAGCTGCTGGCAGTGTACTCGGCGGTTTAACTCTTACGGGACTAACTGAAGAAGCAGAGCCAATTGAAATGCTCTCGGAACAGACCATATTCCCATACACGGACCTATTGCTTCACGATATGGGCGGAAGTTGTCAGGTAACCCGAGAATTGGCTGATGGACAAAGCTGTCAAACGGGTGAAGCCTGCTATTACGTTCAACGCTGTGAAGGTTTAGCTGATGGGCTGCCACAAGGTGATGCTTCAGGTACTGAGTGGAAAACACCAGCGCTATGGGGGATCGGTTTAGTTCAAGTTGTTAATGCCGACTCAACATTCTTACACGATGGCCGTGCAAGAACGCTAGAAGAAGCGGTTTTATGGCATGGTGGCGAAGCTGAGCAGGCAAAGAGTACTTTCATGGAGTTAACTTCAGCAGAGCGAAATCAGTTAATCAGCTTTTTGGAAAGCCTGTAATGCCTGCGGTTAAAGTAACCCTGCCCTTAATCACGTTTGCCATAGCGTCTGCGTTTAGCTCAAGTAAAGCAACCGCAGACTCTCAGTTAACTGAGAGTTCTACTGTGCTTGAGCAACCCGGCGGACAGATGACAATGAAACGTTTGTCTTCACGTAGTTATATTTTCCCGGGGAACAACTTATCGGCAAAGCAGCGACTCGATTTCTGGACAGGGTTTTCATTATTTCGTGATCCTTGGGTTATTGCACCGAGTTCAACGAAAGATCGTGATGGCTTAGGGCCTTTGTTCAACGCGCGTTCCTGTGTCGCCTGTCACAAAGGTGGTAGCCGTGGAAAAATGAGTTCAGCAGGTGAAAGCCTTCCTACATCACTACTGATACGTTTGGGGCCTGTCGATAGAACACCTGACGCCGTCTCTAAGAAGTATGGCGCGCAAATTCAGCCAAGGTCAATCAAGTTTAATCATGGTCGACTAGCGCAAAATCCTGAGGGTGAGGCCTGGCTTGATTTACGTTATGACGTCATTGATGGGAAGTACCCAGATGGTACTTCGTACCAACTACACGCACCAAGCTACCAACTTACAAAGTTACAATACGGTGCAATTGAAGAAGGTATTTCTACATCACCTCGTTTCACGCCAAACATTTTTGGTGCAGGGTTACTTGATGCTATTTCAACGTCAGATTTGCTCCTTCAAGAAGACCCTGCCGATACCAACAAAGATGGAATTTCAGCTCGATACAATCGTGTTGTGGATAGAGACACTGGTGAAGTCGGCATTGGCCGCTTCGGCTTCAAAGCAATACATCCAACGTTAAAGCAGCAAGTTGCAGCAGCGTTTATTGGCGATATTGGCATTACAAGCTCCCTCTTCCCATCAGAAACGTGCACTGAAGCGCAAGTCGCGTGTTTAGCGGCCAGTAAGCTCGGAGGACACAAAGGCACTGAAATCCCTGACAAGCTGCTCAAGCTCGTCGTTGATTTCAACGCCTATCTTGGTGTTCCACCAGTTCGAAATAACAACGGGGAAATACTTGCCAAAGGTAAGGCGATATTCAGTGAAATTGGCTGTGCTAGTTGCCATACCCCAAGCTACACAACGGACAAACACTACCCAATAGCCGAATTAGCTAACCAGAAGATCTGGCCGTACACCGATTTAGCACTACACGACATGGGGCCTGCATTATCCGACGGCGTTATTGAAGGCAAAGCTAGCGGTCGTGAGTGGCGCACCCCGCCGCTTTGGGGAATTGGCCTGCAACAAGAAATTCTTGGTGAATCAAGGTTCCTGCATGATGGCAGAGCCAGATCGATAGAAGAAGCAATTCTGTGGCATGGAGGCGAAGCGCTCCAGTCACAACAAAAATTTAAACAACTTAATACCCAAGAAAGAAAAGCACTGCTGACCTTTCTGGCTTCGATTTAGGAAAGATGATGAAACACAATAAAAGTAAGTTAAGTATAGCGCTGCTCACTTTGGCTCTAACTGCATGTGGCGGTGGTGGCGGTGACAGCTCATCGACCCCAACAACACCCACAACACCTACGACGCCGACAACACCAACGACGCCGGCAACAACGATTGAAGAAGAGTTTGGCCTATGGCTAACCGATTTAAGTAACGACTTAATCATCAGTGGCTACCAAGCATTTGATAGCCAAGCTGCAAGCTTAAGCAGCGCAGCTAATAGCTTTTGCCAACTTAGCAGTCCAACAACCACCGACTTGGCAGAACTCCAGACAGCTTGGCAATCAACAAACGCAGCTTGGCAGCGTGTTCAATGGGTAAAAGTAGGCCCGGTATTAGAAGAAAGCCGCATCTTCCGCATACAGTTGTGGCCAGATGCAAATGACGCTATTACACGTGGCGTTAACAACTTGTTACTTTCATCTGAAAAGATAACCGATGAACTAGTCGCCACACAAAATGTTGGCGCACAAGGGATTCCTGCATTGGAGCAATTATTATTCAGCACCGGAGACAACGCGATATTGACGGCAAGCGATGGCGACAAACGCTGTGAAGCCGTCGTTGCTATTAGTCAAAACCTCAGCAACATCGCAACTTCGGTTCACAATGGTTGGCTTGCAAATGGTGGTAACTTCGTCGAGCAATTTACGAACGGTATAGGTGACTTTACGGGACAAAAAGATGCAGTAGAGGAAATTGTCACTAACTGGCTTGAGCACGTAGAGCTAGTTAAAGATGAAAAGACGTTAGAACCACTTTCGGTCAATGCCCCGGGTATTCCAAGCATTGCAGAATTTACCTTAAGTGATGAGTCAATTCCTAGCATTAAAATAAACGTAGCTACTTTCTTAGATATTTTCACAGCTGTTGACGGCCATGGTTTTGACGACATCTTAACTGACTTTTTTGAACAAGAAACAATTGCAACAACGATGAAAGAGAAGTTAGACGCTGCAATCGCAAGCGCTTCTGTGCTTGAAGGTAACTACAGTGAAGCACTTAACGACGAAGCAAAACGTGCAGAAATCAAACAACTTGTTCAGGCTATTCGTGAAGTACGTGATTATCTATCAACTGAATTCGTTCAAACCACCGACATCAACATCGGCTTTAATGCTAACGACGGCGACTAATATGAAACTTAGAAGTAACAACTTTCGGGATAAACAACCGACTCGCCCGTTGGTTCAAAGGATATCAGTGTTAGCAACTGTTATTGCAGTTAACTTTGGACTCGCCTCAGCAGCGCAAGCTCAGTCGGAATCGCAAGAAGTCGACGAACAAAGTATTGAAGTGATTAGCATATTTGGTCAACGTAACCGGCTTGAGACATCGACTGGTTCAGCCTTTGTGGTTAATGAAGAGCAACTCGCGCAATTCGAATTTGATGATATACATCGTGTGCTACAAAGTGTACCTGGTGTCTATATTCGCGAAGAGGACGGCTATGGTTTAAGACCCAATATCGGGCTTCGCGGTGCCACGACAGAGCGAAGTAGTAAAGTTGCACTAATGGAAGACGGCATCTTAATAGCGCCAGCGCCTTATGCAGCCCCAGCGGCTTATTACTTTCCAAATGTGTCTCGTATGTCGCAGGTCGAAGTGTTTAAAGGTCCTGCTGCAATAAAGTATGGGCCTAATACTGTTGGTGGCGCAATCAATTTGGTATCTCACCCAATCAGCTCTTTCGCTCGTGGTAGCGAGGGTCAGCTCGATATTGCCGCAGGTCAAGATGGTTATTTGAAAGCGCATGGAAGATATAGTGAGAGCTTTAAAGATGCCGACATTGGTGAATACGGCTTCCTAATCGAAGGATTGTCTCTGCAGTCTGACGGATTCAAAGAGTTACCCAGTGGTGCTGACACTGGCTTTGATAAACGAGAGGTTATTTTTAAAGCCAACTTTACTCCTGCGAATAGCAAGTACAATCAAGTTTGGCAATTCAAAGCAGGTTATGCCGATGAAGAATCTAACGAAACATACTTAGGCCTTACAGACGCAGATTTCAACGCTCAGCCTTATCAACGATATGCAGCTAGCCAAGATGACAAAATGGACTGGGAACACTATCAGTTTCAGGTTTCTCACTACATCGACATCTCAGCTGAACTCAGCGTATTCACACAAGTTTATCGTCGCGATTTTGACCGCGACTGGGACCGCTTTAATAGCTTTAACACCAACAGAAGCATGCAGACAATTCTGACCTCGCCGACAACGGGCCTCAACGCATTGTTTATGGAAGTGTTAAAAGGGGAGAGAGATTCATTAATGCCAGAAGAGCAGCTACTGTTTACTCTCAACGACCGTAAGTTCTATGCTCAAGGTCTAGAAAGCAAACTATTTTGGGACACGCAATTGATGGGCGCTGACGTTGCTATCGATGCAGGTGTTCGCATTCACCAAGACCAAGTAGAACGAAATCATCGTCAGAACAACATGTTGATGCAAAATCAAACCTTAGTTCTTTCGAGCGTACCTCAATCGACTATCGCCGATAACAAGGATACGGCAACCGCAGTAGCAAGTTACGTAAATGCTGATTTTGCGTTTGGTGATCTCACGTTATCGACCGGTGTTCGCATTGAGTACATCGACAGCGAAGCAGAAGACTTCATTGCAAATTCAAAAATAACAGACTCTGATACAGTTGTTTTGCCGGGGCTAGGCCTGTTCTATAGTATCAACAGCGAACTTGGGGTTCTCTTTGGAGTAAATAAAGGTTTTGTACCAAATAGCCCAGGGCAAGACACAGAAATCGCTCCTGAAGAAAGTTGGAATTATGAGTTTGGTGCCCGTTATAGCGAAGGTTGGTTAAGTGCGGAGGTCATTGGTTTCTACAATGACTATGACAACTTAAAAGGCACTTGTACTTTTTCTGCTGGCTGTAGAGAAGATCTAGACACTGAATTTAATGGTGGTGTAGTTGAAGTTACCGGTGTTGAATCTCGTTTCAATGCTGACTTTTCATTGACCAACTCACTATCAATGCCAATTAACGTTGCTTACACATACACGCAAGCAGAATTTCGGAACAGCTTTCAATCTAGCTTTTCTCAGTGGGGAACTGTGACTAAAGGAGACAAGTTACCTTACCTACCAGAAAACCAGTTAAGCATTGAAGTTGCGATTGCGCACGAACAATGGCGCGCATCTCTAATGTTTAAACACACCGATGAAATGCCTGAGGCAGCGGGCTCTGGTACCGAGTTGGAGGGGCTAATGACAGAAGAAATTCAACAATGGGACTTTTCTGCTTGGTACCAAGTCAACAATGATTTAAAGGCTTATCTCAAAGTTGACAACCTCACAGACGAACAAGTCATCGTATCTCGTCGACCTTTTGGCGCGCGCCCTGGCAAGCCTCAACAAGCGACGGTTGGGCTGAAATACGAGTTTTAGTATGAGTATTAGTAGAAGACAATTCCTGCTGGCTGCAGGTGGCGTCGCCGCAGCCTCAATTGTCGGCTTTGCACCAAAGTTAAGAGCGAAAGAACACTGGTTAGTTAGTGCTTGTAGCGATGGGAAAGGAAAGCACTTTGCTGCTGCATTTGACTTAAATGGTCGGCTGATTAACCAAGTCACTTTGCCTGCACGTGGTCATGAAGTTATTCCTCACCCCAAAAAGCCCGGGCACGCGCTAGTATTTGCTAGGCGTCCAGGTGAATACCTTATTGAAGCCAACTTCAATAAGGGTGAAATCGTTAAGACAATCACGCCAGAGTCAGGTTTTCATTTTTACGGGCACGGCATTACGATTAACAACCAGCTGATTACTGCTGAAAATGACTATCACAAAGGACGTGGAGCCATTGTACTTCGTGACCTAAATACTTATGAAGTGACTGCGTCAGTGGACTCAGGCGGCATAGGACCTCATCAAATTGCGATGATGCCAGATAACAAAACACTGGTCATCGCCAACGGTGGAATTCTAACGCACCCTAGCCAGCCACGAAAGAAGCTAAATTTAGACACGATGCTACCTAACTTAAGTTACATGGCATTGGATACAGGTCAGATTATCAGTCGTCACGACATAGATAATCCGAAATTGAGTATTCGCCACCTTGATGTTAGTCAATCTGGACAGATTGTCGCAGGGCTTCAATATCAAGGTGCTAAAACGGACTTAGTACCTTTGGCTGTGTCTCATCAAGGTAATGATAAGTTAACCTATTTGAGCGCAACAGAAGATGTATGGCGTAAGATGAATCAATATACGGCGAGTGTGTGTATTGATAATAACACCAACATCGCTGCAATTAGTTGTCCTCGTGCCGATATCATCACCTATTGGTCGCTAGAAAGCGGACAGTTTATTGGTGAGCAACGTCTGGCTGATGGTGCAGGTTTAACTTATTTAGATGGCATTATTGCGAGCAGTGGTAAAGGGCTCGTTATAAAAACCAGTTCCGATAAAGCCCCTACTCGATTTGACAAGCTTCGTTGGGATAACCACTTAGGTCACATTCAAGCAGGGATAAATGTATAAACTTAAGTAACCTTGAGCCGCTAGACGAACTTATACCAGTAGAATTAAATATTTGATCATTCAGCGAGAATTAAAAGGCTTATAGGCACTGGTTTTGTGCTCCTGCAAAACCTTAGCACCTACATCCATGTAGGCGTGGCTTTGATTGCAGAGAATGGTTATTCCCTTGTCAAAATCAATAACGCAGCATATAAGCCTTTTAAAATCGCCCTCAAGGAGCTTGTCAGGAAAGTGATAATTTCACGAATTTCCTCGTTGGAAAATGACTACAACAGCATAAATTTGCTTTATTCTAACTTCCCTGACATAACTCTGAAGTAGTTAAATATTTATTTCAATTGGTATTTATCCAAATGATTGAACTAAAAAAGGTCGCAAATGCCTGTCTTTCATACACAAATCCCTCGATGAAAATCGGGGGATTTTTTTTGAACTTATTTTGCATACCTCGATCAGATCTATTTTGATTTAGCGATAAGGTCAGTTCCAGTGTTTTCAACAGGTTCAGCGCAATGGGCAGCA
>JAKVCY010000027.1 GCA_022448425.1 Thalassotalea sp.
GCCTTCATTGCTGCTCGTTTGCATCAACTTCGTTACCTTGGCCTTAACAAAAAGGAAGCAGAAAAACAGAGTTGTGAAATGGTGTTAAGTCCTTTGGCGTGGAAGTTATTATGGACAAAGCGAGAAAAGTCAAAACCACCCAAACAAGTACCAAGCCTTTACTGGGCTTACATTAACCTTGGTAAATTAGCTGGCTGGCATGATTCAAAACGTAATGGTCGCGTTGGGTGGGAGCGGTTATGGGAAGGATGGTTTACACTGCAAACCATCCTTGAAGGTTATGAGCTAGCCAAGTCTCTTGATTTAGAAATGTGATCAAGAGACAGGCTAATGCGGGCTTTTTGGTATTTCTTTCGAGACACTTATTCGTGTTAATACCAATTATAAGTTGTCTGCGTTATCAGCTAAGTAAGACGCTACACCGTCTGGAGAAGCAGTCATACCTTTGTCGCCTTTGTTCCAACCAGCAGGACAAACTTCGCCGTGCTCTTGGTGGAATTGAAGTGGGTCAACCATGCGGATCATTTCGTCAACGTTACGGCCTAATGGAAGGTCGTTGATTACTTGGTGACGCACTGTACCTTCTTCGTCAATTAAGAAAGAACCACGGAAAGCAACGCCAGCTTCTGGGTGCTCAACGTCGTATGCTTGACAGATTTCGTGTTTAACGTCAGCAACTAGTGTGTATTGAACTGGGCCGATACCACCTTCGTTAACTGGCGTGTTACGCCATGCGTTGTGAGAGAATTGAGAATCGATAGAAACACCGATTACTTCTACGCCACGGCTTTTGAATTCTTCCATGCGGTGGTCGAATGCTAATAACTCAGACGGACATACGAAAGTAAAATCAAGCGGGTAGAAGAAAACTACTGCTTTTTTACCTTTGATTGCTTCTGATAACGTGAAGCTATCAACAATCTCACCGCTACCTAATACAGCTGCGGCAGTGAAGTCTGGTGCTGGGCGACCAACTAATACACTCATTTTATTCTCCAATATTTTATTATTGTGTGATAAAGCAATATTGCTCTTTATAATTTATTATCGCAGCACGACCATGACTTAACGATGACAGTGCTGCGAATTTAGCCTCTTGTAAGACTGATTATGCTTCTTCAGCAGGCTTAGTTTTCGCTGCTGTTTCTTTAATAATTTCTTGTAATTCGCCTTGTTGGAACATCTCTAAGATGATGTCACAACCGCCAATTAATTCGCCTTCAATCCATAACTGTGGGAATGTTGGCCAGTCTGCATACTGAGGTAATTCAGCACGAATATCTGGGTTTTGCAGGATATCAACGAAAGCAAACTTTTCACCACAAGACATCAGGGCTTGAGACGCTTGAGCAGAAAAGCCACAGCTAGGTAGTTTAGGTGAACCCTTCATGTAAAGAAGAATTGGGTTTTCAGCAATTTGCTCTTTAATGCGTTCAATAGTTTCCATAATAACCTCTGGTGGTAACAATCTATAATATTGATCAATGGGGGCATAATTACCGTATATCAATGGCCAATATTACAGAAAACAAAATCGTCTAATTTATGAAGATAAAGCCTTGATATTAAGGCTAGTAATACCTATTTTTTTCGGTAAACTATGCTTGGCTTCAAAAACTTGAGTATTTTACTCGGTTTTTCAAAAAAACAAAGCAATCAATATGCATTGTTTAAGAATAAAATTTTCTAATCAATAAACCCTCGGAGAATAACATGGCTATTGAATTACCAGCTCTACCATATGCAATGGACGCGCTAGCGCCGCACGTTTCGCAAGAAACATTAGAGTTCCACTACGGCAAACACCACAATACATACGTTGTAAAATTAAACGGCTTAATTGAAGGTACTGATTTCGCAGGTAAGTCATTAGAAGATATCGTTAAGTCTTCTGAAGGTGGCGTATTCAACAATGCTGCTCAAATCTGGAACCACACGTTCTACTGGAACAGCTTAAGCCCGAACGGTGGTGGGGAGCCAACAGGTGCATTAGCTGACGCAATCAACGCTAAGTTTGGTTCTTTCGCAGAATTCAAAGCAGCTTTCAACGACAAAGCAGTAAACAACTTTGGTTCAAGCTGGACGTGGTTAGTAAAAACTGCTGACGGTTCTTTAGACATCGTAAACACGTCAAACGCTGCAACTCCATTAACAGAAGAAGGTTTAACGCCGTTAATGACTGTTGATTTATGGGAGCATGCTTACTACATCGACTACCGCAACTTACGCCCAAGCTACATGGAAGCTTTCTGGGCATTAATTAACTGGGAATTTGCTTCAGCAAACTTCGCTTAATTAATTTAGTTGTCTCGATTTAGTAAAAAAGCCAGCGATTAGCTGGCTTTTTTGTGTCTGTTACCTTTAAGAAATAATAACGATAGCGTTGTCTAGTTTCTTCATTTGACACCAATTCGCTAGCACAGCTTTGTGGGTATGCGTATTTCAAACCTAATGCCGACAGGCGCAGGTTTCTGAGCAATTCTTCCTTGTAAGACACTAGAGAGTACATTGGCTATGGTCGTCATCCCAAGTCCCATGTGGGTATTTTTTTCACTGGTTGAAAAGAAAGGATCAAACAGTTTGATAGCTTCATCTTTATCAAGCCCTTTTCCGTCATCTTGATAGTTGATTACTAGCTCTTTTCCAACTTTCATGGCGATGATGTGAATGCGCCCGTGCTCCCTATCTTTAAAACCATGTAGCACAGAATTCTCAATGAGTTGATATAGCACCTGCCACAAGCTCTCGCGATTACACTCAACCTCAAAGTCTTCCGCATCAATATCTAATTCATAGTCTTTCAGCAGACCAGCCAACGCAAATTTAATTTTGGATAACATTTGTTTGATACTAAAGACACTTGATTCTTCTGCACTACTTTCTGAACGGACCTTTTTGAATTTTTCCAGAAGTTCTCCGGCTCCTTCCAGCCCATGATAATTCAACTGACTAAGCTGGCTAATATCGTCAAGTAAGCGCGTAAAATTCTGTTTAGACAATGTCCCGCTTTCCGCTGCGTCTTTGAGCATCACTACTTTTTCCTGTAGCACGCTTGCCGCCGTCAGTGCTTTACCAATTGGTGTGCTGATTTCGTGGGCAAAGCCAGAAAATAAAATATTCGCGGTTGCAGACTTTTCTCTAGTTAAATGGCTTATATGACTGTCTGCCTGTTGCTCTATCAATGATGATAACTCTCGATTCGCTGTCTCAAGCGCCTTAGTGCGTTCATCGAGCGTTTGATTAAGCTTTTCATTGGTATCGACTAGCTCTTTTTTATTACGTTCATTTTCAAACACTACAGAAGCTAAATTTGCGCTCGGTTCGATAAACTTAAGGTCTTCTTCATTGGGTGATTTGGGATAGGCGTAATAAACTGCAAACGCGCCAAAAACTTCCCCACCTTGTCCAATAATGGGCTCAGACCAACATGATTGTAAACCTGCAGCTAGCGCAAGCGATTTGTATTGAACCCAGAATGGGTGAGTGTTGATGTCTTCTACAATGACGCGTTTTTTAACAAACGCTGCCGTGCCACAAGATCCTACACCTAAGCCAATTTCAACTCCTTCCAGCGCCTGACAATATTCATCTGGTAGTGATACAGCAGCAACTGGGTGCAGAGTTTATCGTTCAGTGCCGAGGCTTAGCACTGAACAGCGCAATTCAGGATTGTATAATTGTGCATTAAGGCACAAGGTGTAGAGAATATCCGTTAGAGGTTTGCCGCGAGCAGCCATCCGCAGCACTTGGCTCCTTCCCTCTTCCAAGGCTGAGATACGCTGCCAGTAGTCTAGTTGATGCTCTAACGACAGGTCGTTAATGTAGGATAAGTTTGACGGCATACTTCAGATTCACCTCTTACTAAACTCGCTTCCAATACTCATTCATTAAAGTGATATTGAGCTAGCCACTCCGAACTTTCACTAATTAAAACGAAGAAAAAGTTCAGAAATACTTTATGAGTGTAGCACTACTAAAGCGCACTTGACGGACAGTTGCAAGACCAATTTACGCAATGAAATCGATGCCCATAAATTAATTTTACAAATTTAAATCAACTTTTTACGTTCAAAAAATCAAATAACAACTAAGCTTAAAGAACAATCTTGCATTTTCTCCATCTAAATTTTTGTACCCTTTTCTTTTTGGGAGGCGGTTATGAGTATATTTAAGCATTATCAATCTCGCTACGAAGAAGCGCAGCAAGAAGAGTTTTCTCTTCAAGAGTTTCTCGATATCTGTCGAGAAAACAAAATGGCCTATGCCAGTGCTGCAGAGCGACTTTTACAAGCGATCGGCGAACCAGAAATGATCGACACATCGGCTGAGCCTCGCCTTAGCCGTATTTTCTCCAATCGCGTTATCGCTCGCTATCCTGCTTTCAAAGATTTCTATGGTATGGAAGAAGCCATTGAGCAAATCGTTTCATACCTAAAACATGCAGCGCAGGGTTTAGAAGAGCAAAAGCAAATTCTTTATTTACTTGGTCCAGTAGGCGGTGGTAAGTCGTCACTTGCGGAAAAGCTCAAGGCATTAATGCAACAAGAGCCGATTTATGTGCTAAGTGTTAACGGTGAAAGAAGCCCGGTGAATGATCATCCTTTCTGTTTATTTAGCCCAGATAGCGACGGTAAGATTTTAAAAGATGAGTACGACATCCCTGCTCGCTATCTCAATACAATTCTATCGCCATGGGCAGCCAAGCGGTTACATGAATTTAAAGGTGATATTGCACAATTTAAAGTCGTGAAAGTATACCCATCAATTCTCGACCAAATAGCTATCGCGAAAACCGAGCCTGGTGATGACAATAACCAAGATATTTCTGCCTTGGTAGGTAAAGTAGATATCCGCCAGCTTGAGCATTTTGCCCAAAACGATCCAGATGCCTACAGTTATTCAGGTGCGCTCTGTCGCGCCAACCAAGGGGTGATGGAGTTTGTCGAAATGTTCAAGGCCCCTATTAAAGTGCTTCATCCGTTATTAACGGCTACACAGGAGGGTAATTACAACCCGACAGAAGGCTTGTCTGCCCTGCCCTTTAACGGCATGATTCTCGCTCACTCGAACGAGTCAGAATGGCAAACCTTCCGTAACAACAAAAACAATGAAGCATTTTTAGACCGTGTTTACATTGTCAAAGTGCCTTACTGTATGCGCGTTTCTGAAGAAGTGAAGATATATCAGAAATTACTGGAAAACAGTGAGCTCAAAGAAGCGCAATGCGCACCAGACACGCTAGAAACACTTGCTCAATTCTCAGTGTTATCGCGCCTGAAAGCGCCGGAGAACTCTAGCATTTATTCAAAAATGCGCGTCTATGACGGTGAAAGCCTTAAAGACACAGATCCTAAAGCGAAGTCGTATCAAGAATACCGTGACTATGCCGGTATCGATGAGGGCATGTCAGGGCTATCAACGCGCTTCGCGTTTAAAATCCTGTCTCGCGTATTTAACTTTGACCACCTCGAAGTTGCCGCTAACCCCGTACATTTATTTTATGTACTGGAGCAACAAGTAGAACGTGAGCAACTGCCAGCGGAAACGCAGGAACGCTACTTTGAGTTTATCAAAGGCTACTTAACGCCTCAGTACATTGAGTTTATTGGTAAAGAAATTCAAACCGCATACTTAGAGTCGTACTCAGAATACGGTCAAAATATCTTTGATCGCTACGTCACTTATGCAGACTTTTGGATTCAGGACCAAGAATATCGTGATTCAGAGACGGGCCAATTATTCGATCGTGAAGCGCTTAACAACGAACTCGAAAAAATCGAAAAACCAGCAGGTATTAGCAACCCCAAAGATTTCCGTAATGAAATCGTTAACTTTGTGCTAAGAGCTAAAGCCAATAATAACGGGAAAAACCCGAATTGGACCAGCTATGAAAAACTACGCACAGTTATTGAGAAAAAGATGTTCTCAAACACGGAAGACTTGCTACCTGTGATTTCGTTCAATACCAAAACCTCTACTGACGACCAGCAAAAACATGATGATTTTGTGGAGCGTATGATGAGTAAAGGCTACACCAAGAAACAAGTGAGATTGCTTTCTGAATGGTATTTACGGGTTAGAAAATCTTCTTAACTTTTGCAGTAAAAAAGTAAGAGGAGCAGTAACATGGCGAACTTTATTGATAGAAGGTTAAACAGTAAGAATAAAAGTACTGTTAACCGTCAACGGTTTATACGCCGTTATAAAAGCCAGATTAAGAAATCTGTGTCTGATGCCATTAATAAACGAGGCGTGACCGACGTAGATACGGGCGAAAGCATCTCTATCCCTAAAAAGGATATGAGCGAACCCGTATTCCACCAAGGTAGCGGTGGCGTGCGCGATCGCGTGCACCCTGGGAACGATCAGTTCTCACCAGGTGACCGTATCAAACGCCCACCTCAAGGCGGTGGCCAAGCTAGTGGTCAGGGCGAAGCAAGCGATTCGGGTGAAGGTGAAGACGACTTCGTATTTTCGATTTCGAAAGACGAATATCTCGACTTATTGTTCGAAGACCTCGAACTTCCTAACTTGGAAAAAACGCAACTCGACAAGCTTGTAGAGTACAAAACCGTGCGCAGTGGCTATTGTGCAGAGGGCGTCCCTTCAAACATCGACATAGTAAAGTCGCTGCAAGGTTCAATTGCCAGACGCATTGCGATGACTTCAAGCAAACGTGCCCAACTCAAAGCATGTGAAAAAGAACTTGAAGCGCTAGAAGCAGATAAACACGACCACATCAAAGAAGTTAAGGAGCTCACATTAGAAATAGAAAGGCTTAAAGCAGCAATAGCCAAGGTGCCGTTTATCGACACGTTTGATTTGCGCTATCGAAATTATGCAAAAGAAGCTGTCCCAACCTCAAAAGCTGTAATGTTCTGTTTAATGGACGTTTCAGGTTCGATGGACCAAGCAACCAAAGATATTGCCAAGCGCTTTTATATTCTGCTCTATCTATTTCTAACTCGCACATACAAAGAAATCGATGTGGTTTATATCCGTCATCATACGCAGGCCAAAGAAGTGGACGAGCAAGAGTTTTTCTACTCTCAAGAAACTGGTGGCACTATCGCCTCTAGTGCTCTCGAACTTATGGTGAAAGTGATGGAAGAGCGCTACAACGCCAATGATTGGAACATTTATGGCGCACAAGCTTCAGATGGCGATAACTGGGCAGACGATTCACCGCTATGTAAGAAAATTATGCTCAAGAAAATTTTGCCTAAAGCCCGCTACTTCAGTTATATCGAAATTACCCAGCGTGCTCATCAAACCTTATGGCATCAGTACCAAGATGTCGCTGACCAATGTGGCTACTTCGCAATGCGTCATATCAGGTCGGTTGAAGACATTTACCCTGTGTTTAGAGAATTGTTCAAAAAAGGTGAGCAGTCTGCCGCTTAATGGGAGCTATTAATGACCAAACGTAAGCCGTTAGATGACAGTCCCGATTGGACCTTTGAAAAGTTAGATCAGTACCAAACTGAAATCGCGCGCGTTGCTGCGCACTATCGACTTGATACCTATCCAAATCAGATTGAAGTAATTACCGCGGAACAAATGATGGATGCCTATGCCAGTGTTGGCATGCCTATCGGCTACAACCATTGGACTTACGGCAAGAAGTTTATTCAAACCGAACAAACCTACAAGCGCGGTCAAATGGGGCTAGCTTATGAAATCGTCATAAACTCAGAACCGTGTATTTCTTACCTTATGGAAGAAAACACAATGACAATGCAGGCTTTAGTAATGGCGCATGCTTGCTATGGACACAACTCTTTTTTCAAAGGTAATTACCTGTTTAAGTCGTGGACCGACGCCAGCTCAATTATCGACTACCTGCTCTTTGCAAAAAACTATGTAGCCGAGTGTGAACACAAATACGGTATTGATGAAGTTGAAGCGACACTCGATGCGTGTCATGCACTAATGAATCACGGTGTTGATCGATATAAGCGACCACAGAAAATATCGCTCGACGAAGAGCTCAAACGTCAAAAAGAACGTGAGGAGTACCTGCAGTCTCAAGTTAACTCATTGTGGCGAACACTGCCGATAAAAGAAGAGTCTGCTGACAAAAAACGTAAGCGTTTCCCTAGTGAACCGCAAGAAAACATTCTCTATTTTATTGAGAAAAACGCGCCACTGTTAAAACCTTGGCAACGTGAAATTGTGCGTATAGTGCGTAAGATTTCTCAGTATTTCTATCCGCAAAAACAAACACAGGTGATGAATGAAGGCTGGGCATGTCTGTGGCACTACACCATATTGAACCATCTTTATGATGAGGGCTTAGTGACAGACAAATTCATTTTGGAATTCCTACATAGCCACACCAATGTCGTCGCTCAGCCTGAATACAACAGCCCTTACTATTCAGGCATCAATCCATACGCGCTAGGCTTTAATATGTTTATGGATATTCGTCGAATTTGTGAAAACCCAACCGACGAAGACAGGCGCTGGTTTCCTGATATTGCTGGTAGCAACTGGCTTGATACCGTGCACTTCGCTATGGAAAACTTTAAAGATGAGAGTTTCATTAGCCAGTTTTTGTCGCCGAAAATTATTCGAGACTTCAAGCTTTTCCAAATACATGATGACGAGAAGAACAGTTTCATAGAAATTGGTGCAATACATAACGATACTGGTTACCAAAAGATCCGAACGGCATTGTCGAATCAATACAACTTGAGCAATCTCGAAGCCAACATTCAGGTGCTTGAGGTAGATATTAATGGCGACAGATCGCTAACACTGCGCTACGTTGCCCACAATAAAGTGCCACTAGCGGGTTCGAAAGACGAAGTACTCAAGCACCTGCATTACTTGTGGCAGTTCGACGTAAAACTCGTAGAGAAGAAAGAGTCAGGAGAGGAAGTAGAAATAGGACGTTGCCCGCCCAAAGCGACGCCAGTTGATAAAGCTTCTTAGACAAAGTTCTATCTGAGAGAAAAGAGAAAAGAAAAAAGCCAAGACTGATTAGTCTTGGCTTTTTATATGTGTATCTTAAGTCCCACAGTTATCGGAACTGTTAAGTAGCTTACTCAGCTAATTCCTTTAACACGTCTTCTTTAAGCTCGAGCCAAAGTTTACCTGATTCTAAACCGTATTTACGCACTGCAAATACTGACTCATCAAACTTACCTTTCTTGGCTAGCTCAATTAAACGTTGGTAGTACTGGCGAGAGATTTCGCGTCCTTTTGGATGACGGAAGTACAAGCCACCTAAACGAGAATATAAGCCCTTGAAGCCGTTGAAAATTAAACGGTAAATAGGGTTACCTGATACAGAGATTAGTTCCATATTTAGGTTGTAGTCGAACTCAGCAAATTTCTCACCATCGTCTTCAACTTCTTTGTGGGCTTCTAGTAGCTCAAGCGCTTTTTCTGGGTTGTTTTTCAACGCACCACGCACGAAGATCGCACTAATATTGGTTCTCGCAGACATCAAGTTGTCTACTAATTCTGGCGTACCTTCTTGATCAAGCGAGGCAAGCGTTTCAAGAATGTTTAAGCTAGACGTTTCCCAAAAGTTGTTCACTTTTGTTGGCTTACCGTGCTTAATCGTTAACCAGCCATCTCGTGCCAAACGCTGAAGCACCTCACGCAACGTTGTACGTGTTACACCAATAAGTTCAGAAAGCTCGCGCTCTGCTGGTAAAATAGACCCTGGAGGAAAACCACCATTCCAGATAGATTCAACAATGTACTGCTCGGCAAATCCGGCTGGACTCTGTGCTTTTATCACCATTACGATTGGCCCCAATCACCTAAAAACTTCAAAATTTAACTGATTGTACCAGAAGATATCACTTGTACAACCAGATTCATCATTCAGGAAGGTGGTAAGGATGGCAATTTATGCTAAGAATCAAAGATAACCAAGAACCCTTCATCAAGTATATGAAAAAATAATACTATCAACTAAGGTTAGTTCGATTTAAACAGAGGTATAAAGCAAACATAAAAGCGAGGTCAGGCGACTTTCATGCTTTCTCTGGTTAAGTGATAAACATTTAATAGCCATTCATTTTTCAAACTACTGAAGAATCGTTCAACCACAGCATTATCTAAACAAGCGCCACAGCCACTCATTGATGGCGTTATTCGGTTACTCCATAACAGTACTTGATAACGCTTGCTGGTATATTGAGAGCCTTTATCGCTATGAAATATTAAGCCTGTTTGAGGCTGACGTAGATTGATTGCCATTTGCATCGCTCTCATCGTTAAATCAACAGTCATACGCTTACTTAGCGCCCAACCAGTAATGCGGCGAGAATGTAAATCCATGACCACAGCTAAATACATCCAGCCTTGGTGCGTTCTCAAGTAAGTAATATTGCCTGCCCACGCTTGGTTAGCGCTAGCTGGATTAAACTTACCCTTAAGCAAGTTATCAGCAACCGCATGACTATGCTTACGCATGGTCGTCACTTTGTAAGCTACTCGTTGTTTTACTTTTAAGCCAAGTAATTTCATTAAGCTTTTTACTCGGCAAATACCAACTTTAAAGCCTTCTTTGCGCAGCAACTTCATCAAGGCTCTGGCTCCGGTACTGCGTCGGCTATCATCGAATAATCGCTTCATGCGACGATAAAGCCTTAGTTCATCAGGTGTGATGGTTTTAGCTGGGCGTTTAAGCCAAGCGTAATAAGCTGAGCGGCTTACCTTTAAAACCTTGCATAGCGCACTGATTGGAAAACGCCATTGCTGTTCGTTGATATATTCAAACTTTACTTCATTTCTTTCGCAAAGAAGGCGATGGCTTTTTTAATATTTCACGTTCCATCAGCAAACGCTTGTTTTCCTTTCTCAGCTCTTTCATCTTTGCTTAATGCTTCGCCTGAAGCTTGCTTAGCAAATTTATCTTTCCAGTTGTAAAGCAGCTTGGTTGTAATGCCTAATGATTTAGCTGCTTCTGTGATGGTATAGCCTTGTTCAGTAACTAACTTAACGGCCTCTTCTCTAAACTCGTCGGTATACTTTCTTGGTTTTCTTCTTTGGGTCATTTTCACACCTTTGTTATTGGATTAATTATCCTTCACAAAAGTGTGCGGTTCCATTTAATCAG
>JAKVCY010000028.1 GCA_022448425.1 Thalassotalea sp.
ATGATCGCGATTAAGGTCACTAATCTTTGAACAGCCCATTAATCGCATGTCGCGCTCTATTTCTGCAACCATTAATTGCATCGCTCTCTCTACACCTTTTTGGCCCGCCGCGGCTAAAGCAAATAGATAATAACGCCCTAGACCAACAGCCTTTGCCCCAAGCGCTAATGCTTTTAAAACGTGCGTACCTCTTTGAACACCACTATCAAATATGACATCTATTTTGTCGCCGACTGCGTCAACGATTTCAGCCAGATGATCAAACGAACTTCTCGAACCATCTAACTGACGACCGCCGTGATTAGAAATAACGATTCCTGTGCAACCGATATCCACAGCACGCTTTGCATCTTCAACACTCATTATGCCTTTCAAGCAAAACTGGCCATCCCAGAACTTAACCATCTCTTCAACATCTTTCCAATTCATCGAGGGGTCTAGCATATTAGTGAAATAATCACCTATTGAGCTAGCACCGCCCCCCATGTCGATGTGGGCGTCTAACTGAGGAAGAGAGAATTTCTCGTGGGTAACATAATTTATCCCCCACATTGGACGTGTTGCAAATTGCCATAGACCTTTGAGGTTAAGTCGAAAAGGAATAGCAAAACCCGTTCGCAAATCGCGCTCTCTGTTGCCACCAGTGATAGAGTCAACTGTTAGCATCATCACTTCAATATTAGATTCTTTGGCTCTTTCCATCATAGCTCTGTTTAAGCCACGATCTTTATGAAAATAGAACTGATAAACCTGTGGTGTGTCATATTTTTTAGCGATTTCTTCCATACTCACTGTACCAAGGGAAGAAACACCAAACATCGTTCCAAATTTTTCCGCTGCTCCTGCGGTCGCGCGCTCACCTTGGTGATGAAACAGGCGCTGTAGTGCCGTAGGGGATAAATAGACTGGAAGCGCAAGCTTCTGCCCCATCACCTCAACACTTAAATCAATATCTTTTACACCGGTCAGAACGCTTGGAATAAGATCGCAACTCTGAAAGGCTTCAGAGTTACGACGCATAGTTACCTCGTCGTCAGCTCCCCCGTCGATATAATTGAAAATAGGACCAGGCAGCCTTTTTTGCGCTAACTTTCTGAAATCATGATAGTTATGACAATTACTCAATAACATTTGCGTTTTCTTATTCCGATAGTTTGACTACATCTATTCGTATTATTCTTATTCTTTATTATTCTTCTTCATTCGCTTTTTTGTAGAGTACAGGTAGAAAGCGGCTACCAATTTTTTTACCTACACAATCCCTGAGCCAGTGGCATTCGGGTCACGCGGACGTTCTTTATCCATTCTTTCTCTGTAGTCGACAGAGCGGTAAGCGCCGATAGGGTTAATCGCCGCTGATTGACGATAACGAGCCATGGCTAAGACAGGCGTAACATCAACGTTAAATGCTTTCTTAAGCTCAAGCGAGGCCATCATTGCATCGTTGTCTTCTTGATAACCGTATAGCGCTTCTCTGTCCACTAGTAGCGCTTTAACGTAAGAACGCTGAACTTCGATTGCAGAAATAATTAAGCTCTCAATAGGATCAGTAACGTTATGCGATTGATCCAACATATAAGATGGGTTGAACTCTGCCTGCTGACGATATTCAGCATCGACTAATTCATTAAAAATTAGGAATTGTTGATATGGATGCAGCGAACCACTATCTAGATCGTCATCGCCATACTTACTATCATTAAAATGGAAACCGCCAAGCTTCTTGAACTGAATCAGGCGAGAAACAATCATTTCAATGTTTGTATTCGGTGCATGGTGGCCTAAGTCAACAAGAGATTTACATTTTGGACCTAAGTGCATAGCCGCAAGGATATTTGAGCCCCAGTCCTGAATCACTGTCGAGTAAAATGCGGGTTCAAACATTTTGTGTTCGATGTGCATTTCCCAGTCGTCAGGGAGTCCTGCATAGATTTTTTCCATGCTAGACAAGTAGCGTTCAAATGCACGTTGAAAATGCTGTTGTCCAGGGTGATTAGAACCATCACCAACCCACACCGTAAGACTTTTTGCATCTAGCGCTTTACCATATTCAATACAATCTAAATTGTGTTGAATTGCTAACTCGCGAGATGCTTCTTGCGTATTGCTTAAACTACCGTATTTATAAGACGCAGTCTGACCTTTCTGATCTTGGAATGTATTCGAGTTAACAGAAACCCACTTTATCCCATATTCGTCAGACGCTTGTTTCAATTCGCTGAAGTCATCCACTTTGTCCCAAGGAAAGTGAGGAGACACACTATCTGTACAGCCAGAAAGTTCATTAATCACCGCGCAGTCTTCGAGTTTCTCAAAAATGTTGCGAGGTTCACCCTGTAAAGGAAAACGGGCAAACCTTGTACCGCCTGTACCAGTTCCCCACGAAGGAACAGCAATTTGAAAGTCTTCAGCAGCCTTGGTAAATTTCTCAATATCAATACCATCACGTGCTAGCTTCTCAGCAAGTGCGTCATAGTCAGTTTTAAGGTTGCTATATAGCTCTTCGTTTTTTTCGCTTATTAAAGCTGAATCTATTCTACGTAACATAATATACTCCTAGCGTAGGAAGGCTTCGTGCAAACCACCGTCTACACTAATAATTTGGCCTGTGGTTTTATTAAGCTGACCAGATACAAGAAGATAGGCTGCCTCTGCTTGATCCTCAGGCGTAATAGGC
Organism: Thalassotalea sp.; assembly: GCA_022448425.1. Taxonomy (GTDB): domain Bacteria; phylum Pseudomonadota; class Gammaproteobacteria; order Enterobacterales; family Alteromonadaceae; genus Thalassotalea_F. The sequence continues at coordinate 2,678 of JAKVCY010000028.1, forward strand.
GACTTCGTAAGTGTTCTCTGCGCGTAGAATTCTGCCAAACGTGTACGAAGTTTCTCAGTCGAGTCTGTTTCTTGGAAAGGAATGTCATACTTAGTTAGCGAAGATATAACGCGGTCACGTGGGAACATGCTACTACCCTGCACAACAGTCGCAGGTGCCAACGCGTTAACATTCACAAGTGGTGCTAGTGTTACAGCAAGCTCGCGTACTAAGTGGTTTGCTGCAGACTTACTTGTATCGTAAGCAAGTGAACCTTTCTTCGATACAGCACCATTCACACTTGTAGTTAAAACCATATTCCCTTTCATTTGCTGCTTTTCCCAAATTTTTTGGGCTTCAGAAGCAACGACATAGCCACCTCTAACGTTTACGTTAAAGCTTAATTCAAACACTTGATCATTCTTCGCCAAATCTGCGCCTTCTGCGATGAAAACACCAGCGGTAACAATAACTTTGTCGATACCTCCGTAGGCAAGAGTAACGTTAGCAAACAACTCTTCTACAGTGTCGCGCTTTGTGATATCTACTTCTAAAGCAATCGCCGGTCCGCAAGAAGAAATACCTGTTCCAGCTACTCCGATACCTTTACCATATAGAGCTTCAAGCTCTTCTGCTGTGGCTTTAGCATTTTCTAAACGCAAATCAGCACAAACAACATGCGCGCCTTCTTTCGCTACGCGGTGAGCTGTAGCTTTGCCGATACCATCGCCTGCGCCAATTACTACAACTACATCTCTTGCTAAAGGAGCTTCTTTAGGCATTCTTTGTAATTTGGCTTCTTCTAAAGCCCAGTATTCAATATCAAATGCTTCTTGTGCTGGTAATGCTGTGTACTCTGATATAGCCTCGGCGCCTCTCATAACTTCAATTGCACAGTTATAAAATTCAGCAGTAACTCTCGACTCGCTTTTATTTTTGCCCCATGCAATCATTCCAACGCCTGGAATAAGGACAACTGTTGGGCTTGGATCCCTCATAGCTGGAGAGTCTTCTCGCTTACACGCTTCATAATAGGCCGTGTAATCTTCTCTATATTTCTCAAGAGAGTATTCAAACTTTTCAACCAATGTTTCTAGATCGTCTGTTTCAGGATTAAAGTCTACAAACAATGGTTTAATCTTAGTGCGAAGGAAGTGGTCGGGACAAGATGTGCCTAAATCAGCGAGTCGAGAAGCATCTACACTATTTACGAAACGTAGTGTTGCTTCATCGTTTTGCAATGTGCCGATATATTTAACCTTATTCGAAAGCTTGCCTCGAGCAATTGGCATGAACTCTACGAGAAGCTTCTTCGAATCCTCAGCAGATAGCGGCGCATACTTTTGACCGCCAAATGTTTGCTCGCCTTTATCATGCTCTTCAATATAACGAGCAGCCGTTTCAATAACCCACAGTGACGTTTCATAACAGCTTTTACTCTCTGAAGACCAGTTTGTGTGACCATGTTGTCCCAGCAAGATTCCCCAGATATCTGGATTCGCTTTGTAGCTATCCTCACAAACTTTAGCGGCTTCCCATCCCGGTCTCATCCATGGCACGTATGCCAGTTTTCCACCCCAAATCACTTCCGTAAGGGCTTCTTGGTCTTTACAAGAGGCAACCGATATAACTGCATTTGGGTGTAAGTGATCGACATGCTTTTCGTCAATCATAGAGTGCAAAGGCGTATCGATTGAAGACGCTCTCGGATTCAAGCAAAAGTTGCAGTGTTTGAACATACCAACCATGCGATCTTCACCCGCAGACTTATAACCTTTATCAGGATATTGCTGATAAACGGTATCTAAAGCTTTTAGTTTGTCTTCATAAAGTGAAGAAAAGTTTTCTTTTGTCGAAGTTCGTAAATCTCCGCCAGAGCCTTTAACCCACAATACTTCTACTAGCTCACCTGTTAACGGGTCTTCCTCAAATAGCTTTGCAGATGTATTGCCGCCGCCAGTATTTGTAATCCTTTGGTCTTCTCCTAGCTTATTGGAACGATAGACTAGGTTTTCTACTGGAGAAAGCTTATCTGCTTCTTCATCCTTCCAAAGATACTTTACATGCTTGTAATCATCGGGTTTAAAAGCCATTACGGTGTCCTAAAATTAACAGTTAGTTATGTATCACAAATGTGAACATCGATTAATACGTCCACAATACACGCCACTTCCAATCCTTGTCAATCAATTTCAATCACCAATGATTGAAATTTGATTGTTAGTGTCATGAATAGTGTACTAAATTGATTAATTCTTTTATTTTTGAGCGCCTTTGATTGACCTATGCCATTCTTTTACATACGCATTCAGACCATAGAAATAAGAAGGCTCAACGGTTTCTAGGTCAAGCTTGTTTGCTTGTTCACCGTATTTAATAAGTGCAGCCGCTCCTAGTACAGTTCCGGTATTGTCCGAAGATGCGAATACGGTTTGGTTTGGTCTCAATTGAGCAACAAGGCGACAGAGTAAAGGATTCTTTAAAAAAGCCCCTTCAATGTAAATCGGACCTTCAGCGTTTAAATCACTCAGACGCTGATTTATCATTAGTGCGCAGTAAAGAGTAGAAATGGCCTGCGGAGAGCTTGGTTTTTCTGGACATAGCAAGCGAGGTTTAATACCCGGAAACGGCCCATTACCTTCACTAAAATCCGGAGTAACAAGCCAAAAGTTACTCAGAGCATCTTGAATTGCGCTCTCGGTCGGATTCATCTTTATATTACCGCCCAAAGTTGTACATATTCTTTCGTACTCTCTCCCTCCCATGAATCTTGCACAGGAAACTGGGTTACCATTAATGTCAACATTGGCAAGCGTATCTGTTTTATTGTGAAGAGAGCTTACAGTCCCACCAGACTGCATTAAGATAGTCCAAGTTCCAGTAGATATGACGGTGAACTCATCATCTTGTTCGCCGCTATTCAGATATCGTAAAAAGCTAGCATTACTATCATGAATACCACAGTAAATCTTGCACGATGTCGGTAGAGCGGTCTGTTTAGAAACATCATCAGTCACGTTTCCGACGCAATCCCATGCTTTCTTCAAAGGAGGAAACAAGTTAGACCACCCTTTCTTATTTGCAAGAGAAGAGTATTCACCCTCTATAGGCTTCCATAAGTCTGTGTGACAACCCAATGACGTTACTTCAGAGCTTAGCTCAGCACCTAGCCTCCATGCCCAATACTGCGGATACAATAAGATTGTATCCGCATTCGAAAACGGCTCTGGATACTTCCTTTGTAACCAATATAATTGCTTGGCTAGGTTTAAACCTGCTGGAAGATAAGGCGAGTAAGTTTCTTTGAAAACTGGGCGTTCTGCCTTGTATAGCTCAGCGCATTCATCGATACCTTGATATTCATAATCTAAGATGGGAAGCGTGAGCGCTCTTGATTTATCTGTAACATTGCTATCAATAAGCGCAGCGGTTGCCCCATGGGTAGTCACAACGAACCCTTCGACATTTTTAGTGTGGGTGCATGACTTTAGCGTCTCGACAATCCAGTCCCATATGTTGTCGACATCTGCTTGAGGGTATTGGCCCGCTATAGGGGCGTTTTTGCAACTGAAACTCGCTACCTGCTCATGATTTGACACAAACAATAGTTTTATATGAGTTTTACCAATATCTAAAACAGCTTTCACTCTTACGCTAACTCCAATGTTTGAAATGAAGGAGATATCCGAAAGTACCCAATGAAGAGCAAAGGAATCTGCGGTAACGCTCTATTCAATCGATAATTTTGATTATTTCTTGGATACTCCAAATTGTAAACGCAATGTATAACAAAATATGACTGAAAATGAAAGTTTTTGATTAGTGATAATTGAATAGAGGATTTGCCTGAGCGGCATACCCTTGTTGAGGAAACGAACTTTCTATTAAACAATAAAGTGAAAGAGGTCTCAAAATACATGAGACCTCGAAGAACAGTTAATTTTTTGAATAGGTCAGACGCAAAATCAAGCGTGCAAAGTTGTCAATGTCAAACGCTGCATTAACACTTATGCAGCCGCGAGGGTCTCCACATCCACAACAATGACTTCAATACCGTAGCTTTTGATCTCATCAAGCTGTGCTTTGTCCGCGCGATTATCCGTAATCACTATGTCAACCGCATCTAAATCGCAGAAAACCAGATTGCTCTGTAAACCAATTTTACTGCTGTCAGCTAATACAACTAACTTGTCAGCTTGCTTACGCAATTTCTTTTCCGCCAAGATTAAGAGAGGGTCAGATTCCATTACGCCATACTTGCTAATTCCTGGCGTGCCCATGAACATCATAGTCCCACGGTAGTTCTGAGTCGTATCATTTTCAAACGAGCTCAATATTATACTTTGTTTTCGGTAAACCTCGCCGCCAGGTAACGTCACCTGATTTTGGCTGTTTTCCACTAAGTCTTGGGCAAGAACAAACGAGTTGGTGAGTACATTGAGTCGCTTATCTCTTAAAAATTCTGCCATCATAAATGTCGAACTACCGCCATTTATAATGATCGATTCACCGTCATTGCAAAGTTCGCATGCGGTTTTAGCGATAGCGCGTTTTATGTCTGCGTTTTTCTCTTTATCGATTAGAAAAGCGTTTCCAGAAAGATAGAAGTTTGAAGTGGAGCCACTATCTATTACTTGTGCGCCGCCGCGAATTTTTTTAATCTTTTTCTGCGCAGATAGTTTCTTTAAGTCTCGTCTGATAGTCGCTTCTGATGCTCCAAGTTGACTACACAACTCAGGTACACTTGCAAATGTTGACTCTTCCAATATCTCTAGAATTAACTGCTGTCGCTGCTTTTCAAGCATTACTTTTCTGTCCTATTTAGCGTTATAGATATTAATATAGGGACCCAATTAACCAAAATCAATCAAAAAACTCATTTCATGATTGATTTTGATATAATTTACATACTTGATAGCTATTTTCAGTAGATTATCTAGCTTAACGAAGAGATTTCGATGTGGTCCATGTCGTCAAACTCTTGATTCTCACCACCCATCGCCCAGATAAAACTATAGTTAGTCGTACCGACCCCACTGTGAATAGACCAACTAGGAGAGGCAATAGCAACTTCAGGGGCTAATGGCAAAGTTTTGACTTCTTTAGGCTCACCAAGCATGTGAAATACTCGTTCGCTTTGGTCAAGGTCGAAGTACATATATATTTCAGTTCTACGAAAATGCGTATGAGGCGGCTTAGTATTCCAGACGCTGCCTGTTTTTAACTCTGTAATACCCATCACTAATTGACAGCTATCCACGATTCCAGGGCGGATTGATTGGAAAATCGTTCTTTCATTCGATGTTTCCTGAGAACCAAGCTCGATGTGTTTTGCATCGACTTTAGGCACGTGAACTGTTTTAGTTACACGGTGTGCTGGGTATGAAACCATATAAAATTTTGCAGGCTCATTTGGGTCATCCGATGACAAAGTAACTTCTTTACTTCCTCTCGACACGTACAAGCTATCTTTTTGCGCCATCGTGTAATCATTGCCATCAACTTTAACAGCGCCTTTACCACCGATGTTAATGATGCCAAGTTCTCGCCTTTCACAAAAATAATCGGCCGCTAATTCTTTATGTGTAGGTAACTCAATAGGTGAGCCTGTCGGCATCGCGCCACCAATAACAGCCCGATCAACATCTGTGTACGTAAGTGAAAGCTCACCAGGAACGAAAAGAGGTTCAGTTAAGAAAGCCTCTCTAAGCTCTTCATTAGTCATGCTGGGGTAGCTGCGTTTATTTGTAGAGAAAAGAAAATTCATGCGATACCTTTTTATCGTGAGGTGAAAATTTGAATGGGCTCGCTTTAGCGAGCCATCCAGCCACCGTCAACAAGCAATACATGCCCGTTAACATATGATGACGCTTTTGAGGAAAGGAAAATGGCTGCACCTGCCAGGTCATCTGGTTGTCCCCATTTATCCGCAGGAATTCGGCTACTAATACTTTCAAATCTCTCTTTGTCTTGACGGATATTAAAAGTATTGTCTGTTTCGAAATAGCCAGGGGCAATTGCATTAACTTGAATGTTTTTGTTAGCCCACTCATTAGCAAGCGCTTTAGTCAACTGAGCTACGCCGCCTTTGCTTGCTGCATAGGCAGGTACTGTTATCCCACCAGAGAAACTCAGTAACGATGCGATATTAATTATCTTCCCGCTGCCTTGCTTAAGCATCTGCTTGCCAACTTCTCGACAAAAAGTGAATACGCCATTTAAGTTAACATTTATTACTTCATTCCAATCTTCATCAGAAAACTCGTGCGCAGGTGAACGCTTAATTGTCCCAGCGTTATTAACTAAAACGTCAATTCGACCATGATTTTCAATAATCTTATTTACGGTATCGATAATTTGGGAGGTGTCTGATTGATCGCACCCATAGCCAGCACACTCAATATCTTTCTTAACCAGCAAGTCAATGGTAGATTCTACGCTCTTTGTCGAAGAGCCAATCGCGATTACTGTCGCACCCGCTTCACCTAGCGCCAAAGCAATGCCCTGCCCTAGCCCTCTGCTCGCACCAGTAACGACTGCAACTTTTCCATGTAGGCCAAATTGTCTACTTAAATAATCAGACACGTCATGTCTCCTAACTTTATTGTAATTAAATGAGACCCAGAAGCTTAGGTAAAAACTCGCTGATTTCTGGGAAAATAATGGTAAGCGCTAGTGCAAAAATCATCGCAACGTATAACGGAAGAATAGGTTTCATAATCTCACTAATAGATACTTTTCCTATACTGCATCCCACGAATAAAACACTTCCTACAGGAGGTGTGCACAGGCCAATAGATAAATTTAAAATCATCATAATCCCAAAGTGCAGAGGCGATATATTCAGCATTTCCGCAATGGGTAAAAATATGGGGGTAAATATCAGTACTGCTGGGGTGACATCCATGAATGTGCCTACAGCAAGCAATATAAGGTTCATTATAAGAAGTATAATGATGGTATTTTCAGACACCGATAGTAGCGAGTTGCTGATAGCTTGCGGTATCTCCTCATAGGACATCAGCCAAGACATTGAGGCCGAGGCACCAATTAGAAACATAACAATCGCTGTTGTACCTACGGTTTTTAATAAGATTGGGTAAAGGTCTCTTACTGACAACTCTTTATACACACCAAGGGCTAACACAAGGGAGTATAAAACCGCTATGGCCCCAGCCTCCGTCGGCGTAAATAGGCCTCCAATGATCCCACCAATGATTAGCACAATTAAGAACAAACAAGGGATAGCGCCGAATAAACTGGGCCAAAACTTCCCTACTTCTATATTGCTATCCGCGGCAATTCCGGCTCGCTTGATATAAAAGGCTGCACCCATCATTAAAAAAGCCGTAACTAAAAGGCCTGGTAAATATCCGGCTATGAACAGGGCTGCTATTGATACTCCGCCACTAGCTAATGAATAGATGATAAGAATGTTACTGGGAGGAATTAGCATGCCTGTTGTTGCAGCGGTGACAGTGACTGCCGTACTAAACGGTCTGTTGTAGCCTTCTTTTTCCATTGCAGGGACCATAAAACCGCCGACAGCAGATGTTGCCGCAACAGCTGACCCCGAAATCGAGCCAAAAAGAGCACAAGAGATAATATTTACAAAGGCTAGGCCTCCTGGGAGCTTTCCGACCAACACTTTGGCGAATTCAATCAGTCTGACAGCAATCCCACCTTGCCCCATTAGATATCCAGATAAGACAAAAAAAGGAATCGCTAATAATGCAAAGCTATCAACTCCTACTGCTAGCCTCTGCGCTAGTGTGGTTAACGCAGGAAGCGTATCAATCGTTAAGAGCATAGTCGCTAAAGTCGCTACAATAATACTCACTGCGATAGGAACGTTTATCAAAAGCAGGATGAAAAACACTCCGAAAAGTACTAATGAAGTCATAGTGCGTGCTCCCTTAGATTACTAGGGTCTTTTACTTCTATAAGCCCCCATACACCGTACAAGATAAACAGACACCCACTAATTGGTACTACCAAATAAACATATCCCATAGGAATACCAAGTACAGGGGATTCTTGTTTTAGCAGAAAGGTGATGTACGTAAGATTGACTCCACCTATAACCAGAACACCTAAAGCGAACAATATTACTAGTACATAGCCTAACTTTGCCGTTGTAACCGCAGCGTTACTCTGCATCTTTTTAGTTAAGTAATCGAACCCCAAATGGCTATGGGTATGAAAAGCATAAGCACTGCCCAGCAAGCTAATCCATATCAAGAAAAAGCGGGCAAGCTCTTCCGTGAAGGAGCTTGGGTGAGGTAAAACGAAACGCGTTATCACCTGCCAAGTTACATTTAGTACTAGCAGAGCCATCATTGTTGCTAATAATACTCGCAACGCTTTATTTAGCGTAGGAATGATTCCTGAGAGTGTCTTCATTGTTCTACTCCTAACGACTTTATCTGCTTAACAAGCGCTTCCAAATCGCTACCTTTTAAAGATTCGTAGACGGGGAGTACACTCTCTTGAAATACACTTTTGTCGGCCTCAATAACTTCCACACCGGCTTTTTTTACTACTTCTAAGGATTCTAGTGTTGATTCTGCCCACAGCTCTCGTTGAAAGTCAGTAGCAGCCAACATAGATTCTTCCAACCACTTCTGTTGTTCAGCATTTAGCTGTTCCCAGACATGGGTACCGATGATGATCACGTCAGGTATTGAGGTGTGTTCATCTAAAATAAGGTACTGACTAACTTCATAGTGCTTTGAATAGTAAAAACTCGGGAGGTTATTTTCAGCACCGTCCACCACCCCCTGCTGGAGCGATGTATACAGTTCCCCCCAACTTACTGGCGTGGCCGCACCGCCCATCGTATTGACCATAGAAACAGCAGTTTGGCTATTCATGACTCTTATTTTTTGCCCTTGTAGATCATCGGGCGTAACCACTTGCTTCTTCGTCGTGTAGAAGCTTCTAGAACCAGCGTCAAAATAGCCTAGTCCTTTGAAGCGATATGGTTGACCAGCGGCAAGTAACTCTTTACCAACATTGCCGTTTAACGTTTTCCAATAATGCTCTTGGTTATTGAAAAGATAAGGGAGGCTAAACACTTTCATTTCAGGCACAAAGCTTTCTAGCGCACTCGCAGAAACCTTCGTCATTCCCATACTCCCTATTTGAATGAGTTCTAGCACCTCCCTTTCGTCACCTACCTGTGATGAAGGATAAATGACAATAGACATCGAACCGTTAGACCTTCGCTCTAGTTCCTCTTTTAGAAATACAAGACCTTTGTGTACAGGATGATTTATATCTAACTGATGCCCTAGGCGAATGATATATGTTTCGTCTTCGGTATCAGTGCCGCACCCTTGCAATACTGCTAACGGAATCAATAAAAGAATTTTAAGAAAGTGCTTTATTGCCATGTTTACGCTCCTTTGAGTGAAATGCTTTTAGGAACTATCGCTCCTTTATGCATGATCACTTGTGCTGCGCAAAACTGACCATCACGGATACATTTTTCTAGGCTTTCTCCCTTCGCCTTGGCCGCTAAAAATGCACCGTTAAAAGAGTCACCAGCTGCTGTAGTGTCGACAGGCTCTACAATGTTAGGAACGTCAAACTCGAACTTCCCATCTTTATTAGCCGCAAGAATGCCGCTAGCGCCATTTTTAACCATGACTTCAGAAACACCGCATTTTAGCCAGCGCTCAATACAATATTCCATTGAGTGCTCTCCATGTAGGCTTACCTCATCTTCCATACTCAAAAGGGCCAAATCTGTAAGATTCATTATTTGGTTAAACGCTTTTGATGCTTCGCTCAGCGAAGACCAGTTCCTTGGCCGATAGTTATTATCAAAAATAACCTTGCCGCCACGCATGCGAAATTCACTGAGAAAATCATAAAGCGCTTTTCGGCTTGATTCAGAATAGATCGAAAGCGTTATACCGCTTAAGAAGATAGCGTCGTAATCTTTAATCTCGTCTAACGTTTCTGGAAATTTATCTAATAGGTATTTTGCTGGGGAGTTAGAACGCCAATAGTGGAAATGACGTTCGCCATTGGGCTCATTTTCAATCAAATACAAACCCGGCACATTGTTTTCCAATATCTTCACATGCTTAACGCCGACTCCTTCCTCTTGCCAAAGCGAAAGCATTTTACTGCTAAACGAGTCATCGCCCAGTGCCGTTACATATTCGACGTCCCCCCCACAGCGAGAAAGATAAATAGCGGTATTGAGAGTGTCTCCGCCATAATTGAGTTTATAAAGCTCACTATCACTGTTAGACAACTCAATCATACATTCGCCAATAATAGCTAACTTCACTTCTCTTGCTCTCCATCCCTTAAACTCTGTGTAATAAAACTCATAGGCTTTAACACTCATCAAGAGTCATTAAATAAATGTAAAATGATTGTATATGAACATTAAGCAATCATCAACACTCAAAAGCAATCACACAAATTTAATTTGATGTTATGGGAAGTTCGAAATTATTAGGTGATGGATCTCCCTCCAACTAGCGAGGAAGAGCCATAAGTATTAAGGATTTAATTTGGCAGGAGAGTGTTCTCGAAACTTTTTCTTGATTTAACTTCTTCACTTCGTGCATTTTCGTACTTTTCTATATACACATTTGCTCGCTGTAAAAGCCCATTAGTTAAGTACTGGTACTTTTCTTCATACGCTAGATTAGTAGTTTCTAGCGGGTCGTTTTCCAGATCGTATAGTTGCAAATAGTCATTTTTATAGAAATTCACAAATTTCCAATGTGCTGTTCGTAAACCATACATGGGCGGAATAGGAGCACGTTTCGGTTGATACATATGCTCAAAGAAAAATTCATCGCGCCACTCAGTAACCTTCTCTCCTCCAATTAATGGGATTAAACTATTACCTTGATACGTAGATGGAATAGATACACCAGCAAAGTCGAGTATTGTTGGTGCAATATCAATGTTTAGAGCAAGCTCGCTTATTTCTTTATGCTTCAGACTGCGAGGGTCCTTGATGATGAGGGGGACTCGTAGGTCCTCTTCCCAACCAAACCACTTCCCTGCCAATTGGCGTTCGTTCAATGCGTAGCCGTTATCCCCAGTGTAGATAATAATCGTGTTATCGTCCAAGTGGAGAGACTTAAGAAGCTCGTTTAAAGAGCCAACTGCATCATCGACGCTACTAATAGCTCGATAATGTCGTTTCACTATTCTTTGATACATTTCTTCGGTTGCGAATCGATATTCCCAACGAATTCTTCCCATTGATGTTTTTAGAAAATCAGGGAGCGCTTCAAAAACTGTGTCATCAGAAACATTGGCTTTTTCAATTTCTACATCCGAGTACATAGGCTCAAATTCGGGCGGATAATGGAATTGGTCTACTTTATCTACGTCATGTGCATGGGGGTTCCAAAAATTCACTGCCAACACCCATGGCTTATCCTCTGTTGATGCTTGCTTAATAAATTCACTCGCAAGATTTCTAATGTAATGTGTTTGTGGTATTTGCTCACCATCCCACTCATTAGTTTTCGACTGAAGAAGAGGTTTGAAATAATCAAATCGTTCATCATCTTCTCCCGACAATTTTATTTCATACTTACCCACAAAGCCTGTGCTGTAACCTGCACTTTTTAGTAGCGCCGGGTATATATTTGACGATTCCTTTTCGCCTGTGGGCGGTCGCCCAAAAGTAAAGTCGTGGGTACGCTCTGTTAAACCTGTGAGAATACTAATTCGACTTGAAGCACATATCGGAGTTGTTACAAAGGCGTTTTCAAACACCACCCCGTCATTAGCTAATGCATCGAGGTTAGGCGTTTGAACTTGAGACGAATTTCTGCTTAACAAATCCCAACGATGATCGTCAGCGAGTATGAAAAGTATGTTTGGAGGCCGGTTCTTAGTATTTGCGGTGTTATCTTCGTTAGCTACTGCTTCGTTGAAACATACTGCTAAGCAGTTAAGAAGTAATGTTAGATAAAAGAATGTTATTTTCACAACCTTCGTCCTGTTAAAAAGAAAAAGCCCCTCTAACTCACGGCGCTAGAGGGGAAACCCTACTTTGGAAACTAGTTTTGAGTAGCGTTAGCTACTGTCGAAGGCTCACTGTCTGACTTTGAGTTTTTAGTGTTAGCAAGATAGACGTATGTAGCTGTAATGAAATAAATGATCGTCGCTATCAACAGTGGCGTGTGCAAACCACTGTCACCATTGTTGACGAAAGCCATTACCCCAATCACCAGACAGGCAACTAACGAAGCGATAGCAATGTATGACGCAACAGCGACCACAGCCGTAGACTTTTCTTTGGAAACTTGTGTCGAACTCTTGGATAAACCATCTAGAAACGTTTTCTCTTCTTGCCTACGGCTTGCCTCCGCAGCCTCGGCGATTTCCGATTCCGGAAATCTGGTTTTAGCGCCCATAGAAATTGATAGCAAGCAATAAACTATTGTTGAGTAAATCCATATAGGAATTAGAAGGAAAAATAGATGAAGTACACCTGACTGCTCTAGTACATAGCTTAAAGCGAGCGCTGTTAGCCATGTGATTATTGCCGCCCAGTTTGTGTTATTCCCTTTGTATTGTGACCAGTAACGAGTTAGCCCAATCCTAGGGAAAAGCCAATGTTCTGCGACAATAATTGCACCTACTGGCGCCATCATAAGACCCATGATTCCTACAAAGCCGAGAAGTTGGGAAAACACAAAAGGAAAGCACGCTATGATAGTCGTTACGACGCCCACCACAATAGTCGACTTCTCCCTACTCCACTTTGGGTTTAACGAACTAAATGCTAAGCCAGCACGGTAGATCGTAGGGTTTGAAGTGGTCCATCCCGCAATAATTACTGCGATGATTCCGCATGTACCTAATGCCTGATAGGCAACTGCACCGGGATCTAAATTAGTAATTGCCGTGCCCAAGATAATTGCTGCGCCAGCCCCCATGATGCCTGCACATATCCACGCCATATAATGGCCTATAAACATACCTAACGCAGAGAAAAAACCGTATCGAGAATAACGAGCGAAACGCAATAATGTCATGTCGCCCATACCGCCATGCATAGCCAAATTGGCTACCCAAGCAAACGCGGCAACGTGCCAAAAGCCGACTTCATTACTCGTTCTAACCCATATAGATTCATTTGCGATAGTATAAAAATCAGAAAATGACGAAATAGAAGTAATACCAGGCGTAGATTCGATTAGAGCGGGAAGTAAGAAAAGCGCACCAATAATGAACATTAAAATCATCCACGGTGCACAGACTTCTGCAAACGCAGCTAACTTTTTAAAGCCTTTAACAGCCATAAATACCACTACAGCACCGACAAAGAGCGCGACGAGTACAAAGCGAAAATCGGATGGAAACCAGTCCACCTGTGGAGGAATATCTAACAAAATCCTTACAGCTGAGGCAGATACAGTAATCATTGCACCGGCAAGCACACTGAAAAGAATACCATTCACAACACTATATAATTTAATTGTTCCTTTACCTGCTATTTTTTCTAAATAAGCATATAAGGTAAGCCGGGTTTCTGTTGCTATTGGTGCGGTTAAAAGACCCCAAGTAAGCACAGCAAGTAGATTACCTAGAAGTAGGCCAACTAAAATATCACCAGCCCCAACTCCCCAAGATACAAAAAGTGCTCCAATTACAAATTCTGTTCCTGCGACATGTTCCCCTGCATAACTCCCTGCAAATGCTCGAGCTGGCTGTAACTTATTTGGACTTATCGGTTGTGTTTCAAACTCATCTGAACTCGACACATTTCCTCCATTATTTTCATTCTAGGCTTCGGCAAGAAAGCCGCTTAAAAGGAAGTAAAGATGATTACTTTTGAGCGATTATGACTTAATTGTAATTACCAATCAATAAAATTGTTATCAAATTGTGTCGCGTACAAAAGAGCCGAAGATGAATCTATATATAACAAATTGTTTATATTATTTCGGTAAGACTAGTTGGGAAGGTACTGGAGAGGTTTAAGCCGAGATAATTGACATCGGGCTACAACAACAAACATTTTAAGATGAGGCTGTTATCTCTCTGGATCGAATACAGGCGGGAAGTATAATCTATATTTTATTCGATATTTAATTCACTTACTTAAAAGCGCTGAAACCCGCTATTGTAAAGAGTTTCAGCGCCTACGAGCCTAAATGTTTCCGCGGAAACAAAGGCTATTTTGAAAGGGACTTAAACAACTCCTTTAATGCTTTTTCTAACATCACTGGGTCATTAAAGTCAACGCTGTTCCAATCGATTCCTAACTCCAACTGAGTCACATCTTCCGTTAATAAACGTTTTATTGCGGATGCCCTATCAACTTTTACTTTAGGAAGTGAAATAAACTGTTTAGTTCTGCCTGCTTTCTTAACTACTGGTACTTGTAGATATTTGTTGAATTTTTCTTGCGATAATAAAGAGCCGAGATATTTTTCTACCTCTTCCCTACCCTCTTGCTCAGCTTTGATGATCTCTTCGTATAATCCTCGCAAAGATTCTACGATTCTATTTTCCAGAAGAGGCATGACAAACTCTCGATATTCATAGAGTTTGTCATAACGGTAGAATGTAGTACGACCTATTCCTAAATATGAAGTAACAACAGAGGCTCTACTTTTTGATAGCTTTTCACCTTCTATACTTTCTAACTCAGTAACAGCATTTGAATAGCTATTGAGAGCATCAGGTAGCGTTAAATCATTACGCGAAAAATTTTCGATGTGGCGTAATACATTTATGTTTTTTGGCTTTTCTGCATATATTTTTACTTTTACTTTTATCAGACCACCATATAAATAACGTATCGCATAATATCTTCTGTGGCCTGCTACAATTGCATAATCAGACATATTTTTACGCCACACAGCGATGGGGTGCACTAACTCACTATGCTTTAGTGTCTCAGCTAAACCTTTAATCTCCTCAATTTCTGCGTCTACCGCTTCATATCTAGGGTTACTCTTATCCAGCCTATTTTCAATAAGTCCTTTTTCGCATACTACGCAGTTTTCTAGCAAAGCAATTGAATCAGCATCATCACGTTTAGCAAACTTGACAGGTAAATACCGCGGATTATCTGATTGAGGCTGGATGTAGTCCACAAGCACCCTGTCTATTTCAGATGACGTCTTAAACAATGGATCGTCGTGTACGTTACTCTCTTTAGACTTATCTCGTTGCTTCAAATCATCTAGCATCTGTTGAGATTTTTTCGATACACCTTCACCTGACTGAAACTTACTTATCAAATCTTCCTGTGAAGATGGCTTCGTAACACGTCGGCTTCTTGGTTTTTTAGCAGTCATATTTCATCTCCCCATAAGCTACTTTCAATTAATGCATAAAGTTTTTGCATTTCGCTTTTTGCGTGGTGGTTATGAACATAGTTAAAGTGTGTTTCATCAACAGATGGCCGTTCCATTACTCTGTAACAATTTCTTTGCTGAAGCCAAAATGCACTCATGTATTTACCTGTAGGCCCTTCGCTATCATAGAGTTTCGCTAATGCTACTTCGTCTTTTTGCGTTAATCGTGACTTACTAGGAACCTTATTAGGAACTACACCAATAATCTTTAGTGGGTTGTGCGCCCTGTCTTCGTTAATTCGATCGATCCTATTAAGAAGCATCGGCACGCCATCAATTGAGTCGTATTCTGGTTCTGTAGGAATAATCACATGCGTAGCAGCACCCAACATGCCAGCAGACACGGGGGATTTACTTGGTGGGTTATCAACGATAACTATATCGTAATCGTCGGCCAATTCCTCAACTGAGAACCAATCTCGCATATGAGCGGTAATTTTCGAAACTAATCTATCAGATTCAGGAGTGAGCGCGAGCACTCTATCAACGTTGCCTTCTGAAGGTAGTACCTTAATGTTTTCAAAAGCAGTTGGATATTCGTATACGGGAGAATTGAACAATATATCCGTACTGGTGTTTCTACCACTCCATTCGGGGTCATCTATATCATCAAACTCTGGATGTAAAGGCGCAGCATATTCATCATCTCCTGGGATAGCATCCATTTTGAGAAATGCTTTTGATGAATCTTGCTGTGAATCATAGTCTAATACTAAAACACGCCGCTTTTTACCTTTTCCATCTGGGCCACCAGTGGCAAGTAAGTAAGCAATAGTAGAAGCTAAAAAAGTTTTACCTACACCACCCTTGCGGTGATAGCTAGAAAGAACACGCATTCCGTTGTACAACTCTGTTTTATTCATTATTCTAACCTTCTTTCAGGACATTTCGTTATATTGACACGCCAACTATTTAATGTCTCGGATCGAATCTTTAGAAGTGAGGACTTTGATAGACTTGCAGTACCATATATATAATTGAAAGGAAGAAGACGAATAAGGATTGATTAATAAGGTCTCAAACGTACAACCTTTACGCGCAAAGCTCTCGTTGTATTCGCTTAAATACTGAGTAACAAAAAACTTTACGTTAATTAATTTTCTATTCTCGAGTTGCTACAGGCTGCGTCTTAACTAGACCATACCGTTTTTTCTTCTAATTGTTTCCGCGGAAACAATTTCTAGAAACAAACCTGTTGAGTTGTTTACGCCAATCATATAACTGGAAAACATTAACCTTCGTTTTACACAAAGCCCATAATCTTAGGCCAACAATAAAATGATGTCCGGCTGTTCCGTCATGATATGTTATATCTCCTCATGGATGATAACTAAATGCTGATATATCTAGCTATCAGCTCTTGAGGAAGAGATATGCATAGTAGTTCGCTTGAATTTTGCTATTTTGAAAGACAATATAAATACTTCCGCGAATGTCATTATAATAGCCTGTATATATAACGTTTCTGATTCCAACTAGTTTCAGTTTCGCTTAAGCTAGATTAAGTCCTACTAAGAGTTTGTATCTTAGTTCGCTATCGACGAGATTTTTTTTGGCTATATAGAAATTTTGAACTCACGAGTTAAGCAACAAGATATTTCCAGTATATTTATGTACTTTACTAATAAAATTAAATCACGCGTGAAGTCCCAATTTTATTGGTCTACAAGGAAACAAATGTTAGTTGTTTCCGCGGAAACAATAGTGATATGAAAAGGAGGTTAGAAAACGTCCGTCATAAGCTTTTTTTACATAGTCGAGGCAACAACCCGCCACAGTGAGCTCTTCTTTCAGTATATCCATGTAAGCAGAAGACATACTTTTTCTTTTCAATTTTGGAGAGAACCAACCAGCAATTCTGATGGAAGAACAATAAACAAAGTTCAGTGCTCTATTATCGTCCTTTGCATTAAATAAAAAAGGAATAACTTAGCGTCTCTTTACGATTCTAATCTTAACTGCTGACAGTTTGTCGTCCAGTATTTCATTCCATATCTATTCTAGCAATTTCGCGTAGTCGTAGACATGATAAAGCTTCTCGGATAACCTTTGGATCGAATCTGCAAAAAAACTAAAATCTATAGGAAGAAAATAAAGTGCGTGAGCTATTCGGTTTATCTGAAAAGTATGGATTCAAGGCTCCACTAGTATCGGTTCAAGACGACTTTGATTTCAAAGTATTTATGAGACTTTGTAGTTCTTTAAACATATCACCTACTACTAGTACTGTGGCTTCAGACATATTTATTGCCCTGCAAGAGATTGAAGAACTAACGGCTAGCTTAGATTTCATATCAGCGAGAATAAGCCGTAAAATTTCAAATGTACGCCATCATTTAGTGCAGTTAGAAAAGGAAGGGCTAATTTCAAGTGAGTTTATAACTACCGATCCCATTAAGAAACGTAGAGGAAAGCTTTATAAATTAGCAATTCCTAAAGGTCATTTCTTAACAGCAACTGATGTAGAAAAAGAAGATGCTGCTTCAGATAATTTACAGTCCGTATCATCAAGTACTGTTGAAACGATAAATATTGAACGCTACGACGACAAAACGAGGTTCATGGAGCTTCAGATAGTTCGCTACTTGGTCAAAGCAATGCGGACTAATCGTAAAGATAAATCGAGTACAATTAGCATTAAGCTACGCGAAGAGGGAAGACCTAAACCTGTTCTTATTACAGCCAGAGCAGAGGAGGGGAGGCTTATATATCTTCCCGATATGAGCTACTACGCTAGCGCAATCACTTGGCTGATAAATCATATATCCGAGCAATTAGATGAGTCGGAAAATATTGGGGAGACCTTTACTCTACCCCTAGAGCCTCTGATAACAATGGCCAAAGATATTCCCGTATCGGAAGCCTCTGCTGGCGGCTACATTAATAATGCTATTCAGTCGCTACATCGGCTCTCAGCTACGACTTTTGATATGAGAGATTTTTACGATAGTAATAAGGACTTTATTGTTGATATCGAATTGTATTACAAGTTGTTTCGATTGGAAGCCATAGTGACCTATGAGGATTCAAAAAACGTCGAAAAAAAGGCTGCAGTAATTCAATTTCCACGCTCGACGGTGAAGAGTATTGTTGCAGCGATTAAGGAAAGGCGGACATTAGACGATATGTTACTCATTGATAGTGACGTCTTTGCAACTAAAAATGAGATCGAAATTCTTTTTGGGCTGTGGGCTAGAGAGCATTTAATTACTGGTCGTCAAGCACAGCAACTATATGCCTGGAATGAGCTAAGAGAATCGGTGGCACCTTCATCTAGCCTAAATGAATTCAAACGAAAATTCTCAAATATGGTCTTGGCTAATTCAGATCCGTCTTATAAAGCAAAAATACACGAAGCTGTAGAGGATAAGATCGTTAAGCAGGTCGGAACTTGTCATCTATCAGAACAACGAAAAGGAGAGCTCGTCGTTGAATATGGAAGAGCTACTGTACAGGGCTATTTAATCAATATTGGCTATTCCCCAGAGCAGGGTATACCAGTGATCGCTTTTAGACGCGATATGTCTGCGCTCCATATTTTGGGTAAATTAGAAGATCGCAGATAACGCTGTATTGAATTAGTATTTGGATCGAATCTTT
This sequence comes from Thalassotalea sp., assembly GCA_022448425.1. Taxonomy (GTDB): domain Bacteria; phylum Pseudomonadota; class Gammaproteobacteria; order Enterobacterales; family Alteromonadaceae; genus Thalassotalea_F. The sequence goes on from JAKVCY010000028.1 coordinate 21,619, forward strand.
AATCTAACAAAATCAAGGATTAACACCTGGATCGAATCTTTAAAAAGATCACAAATAGATCGTGATCCGCCTTGATCTATCATACCTTTCATATAAAGATTACACCTATCGAGAAAACAAGAAAAAAAATGATATTATCTTTAAAAGCTCAGTGAAGAGCACTTTGAAATATGGATAGATAAGAAGCGCTAAAAAACAAAACCCGTGGAGTGTTGGCGCACTGCACGGGTCTTTAGATGTAACTTTTCGAAGCAGTTACACATCTAATTCTAGCGGTTTACCAGATCAGGTCAACCACTAATGCGTTTTTTATCAGCAAATCTGCGTATATTGTTGGTAAAAAAGATGAATTCTAATAACAACTATGACGACGTTGTTTTTATGTCGCCAGGACAATTTGAGTATTTGTCAGACACAGAGTCCTTTGTGTTTGCACATGTTGCTTTTTTTGCATCTCAAATGCGGCCATACAAACGTCAATTCAAACAGACAACACAAGCAATCTGTAACAAGATTGGCTACTCGCCAAATGCTGTTCGTGAAGCTATAACATCCTTGATAGAAAAAGGTTTTTTAAAGAAGAGCCAACCATTAGAGGAAGGGCAGGGCACTTTTCACCCGTATTACGATAAAATATCCCACCGGCTGCACGTGGGCGAGCATAGCTATGCTGCTTTGTTCGCTCGGGAGCTAGAAAAGACGCTTATTACCTCAAAGAATAAGAGTAAAAGTAGCCAAGAACGCGCCATGACTTTTTTTAAAGTGCATGTAGGACAGTTGAAACGTAACATATCTCTATTATCAGGTAACAGTTCTAAACATGTTCACAAAGCTCTTATCATGCATGGGTATCTTCAAAACCAGCATAAGTGGAATGTTGAGAAAAATCGAAATAGCTTACAGCGCACAGTGCCTTCACTTGCTCGATTTTTAAAATGGTCTCAAAACACTGTTAGACGTGTAATCAACACTTTAAAGTACTGGGGCATCATAGACTATAGTTACACTAAGGGGTTTGTGAAATTCTTAACTGTAAGACAGTTCAACACTGCAGCTAAATATGTGAAATCTCTCATAACAAAATTGTGCAACGTCGTTCAAAAAAAGACGCACATAGAGACCATCCGCTCGCCTGAACCACTAAACCCCTCACCAAGAACACCTCAGGAAGCAGCTAAACACCTACAAAAACTAAAGAGCTTAGGTAAGATTTAGCTAGCTTAGCGCTCAATTAAGAAAAACTCGACTTTTCGAGGGCTTTTTTGCGCGTATATTTCAATAAATTACTCTCATTTTCTTCTTTTTACTAAAAGACAATCTACTTTTGCCTCTTTCTGAGCTTACCTATCCTATATCCAGGCCATATTAAGAATTTGCTAAAGCGCTAAAGATCAAAACAGCGCCATTGATGCGTCAGGAAGAGTACATACATGCGCCACTATTGTCATTGAAGAGCAACATTGTACTTACAAGGTCCTATAATCACATTGGTGCACACATTAGAAGTAATATAGATGTTAGATAAAAAGTTTATATATGGCTTCGCCGATACTCTCACTAATTTTTAATTAGTTATTTGTAACAAACGTTAGCCTTGCTGGAGAAATTTGTACTATTTGGTAATCGCTTCGAGTGAATATACAACAATACATTTGACCGATAGTGCTTGTTATTGATTGATTGTGAATATATTGTTAAGGCCCCACTTTTTGAATAAAGAGAAAGCTTCAACAATGAGAGTTGCTAAAATTACATATAGAAAGTCACTGCTATATACACCGTTAAAGTATATTTGCTTCTCACTAATGTTTACATCATTTCATAACTCAATTATTGCAGCACCGGATCTACATACTGAACAAAAACTACAATCAAATAATGTTTATCTCCCTGATTATTCTTATGCAGGTTATCACTTTGGTGAAAGAGATATTACACATCGAGAAACGACCACTTACGTAGACGTTCAGGACTTCGGTGCAGTACCTGATGATGAAAAGGATGATACAAAGGCTATTTTAAGCGCCCTGAAACACGCCCATAGTATAAATGGACATGTCACAGTAACATTTCCCAAAGGGCAGTTTATCGTAAAAGACATTCTTAAAATTACTCGGGGAAATATTACGGTTAGCGGGAAAGGAATGGGCGGACAGGGCACTCAACTCTACTTTCCAATGCCTCTTTCAATTATTGACAAAACACCTCATCTAGACGAACTAAGAAATTATCTTAGGCTACATAATAAGAAACAACGTGATGCAGAGATTTATATAGATGATTACTTCTCCGAGTACTCTTGGTCTGGAGGAGTGATATGGATTCAAAAGGAAGGAACTCGACCAGTACCTTATCTAGAAGAATTGGATGAACAGCTTCCAATGTTAGCGACGGTTACCAAAGGTAAGAGAGGAACGAAAACTTTAGAAGTTAGCAACACATCACAAATTTCGGTTGGCGACATTCTGAGAATAGACTGGCACAACAAAAACGGTAAACAAGCCGGTATCATAAAATCAATTTATGGAGACACCGATCTAATGATCGGTTCGCATCATTATGATTTTCCAGACCGACCACTAGTAATGCAACCCACCCAAGTTAAATCTATTCGTGGAAATACGGTTGAGATACGTGACCCTCTTTTACACGACATAAATGAGAACATTCCCGCTCACTTATCATCATGGGAACACCTAGAAGAAGTTGGTATTGAAGGGCTCTCTATACAATTTCCTTCGGGCGAAACCTACGGCCATCACGTTGAACAAGGTTTCAACGGGATCTATTTAACTAGTGTGTTTAATGGTTGGATAAGAGATGTAAGCTTTAACAATGCCGATAGTGCCATATTGACTGAAAACAGCGGAAACGTGACTATCTCCAATATACACAGCTATGGAACACGTTTTGGTCATTATGGTATTCACCTTGGCAGCGTGCACAATTTTTTAGTCGAAGATGTCAAAATATCAAATCCGACTGTTCATACCTTTAGCATGAATACCAAGTCGACTAAAAGTGTATTTTTGCGGGGAGAAGCTTTCACTCAACCAACGCTAGATCAGCATGCAGGCGCTAATCACCAAAACCTTTACGATAACATGACTTTTCATATAGAAGCTCAGCGCGATGAAGAAGGTCCTTACTATGATTTATGGTTTGGCGGGGGGGCAGGGTATTGGCAACCTGGACACGGGCGTTATAACACCACGTGGAACGCAAAAATATTTGTTGAAAGTGGTGCTGATAGTAACGAAACCGTAAGAATTTTAGGCCAAACAGAAGGGCCTGATGCAAGAGTTATTGGTATATACGGAAACAGGAAGTTTGCAGTGGAACATTATCCTTCACCGTATATAGCTGACATAAATTCAAAAGTGTCTATACCCTCTCTTTATGAATATCAGAAACAAAAAAGACTAAAACGGTAGGAAAAATTCGGCCCAAGACTAGAAATCTTGGGCCATTTTATTTAACTCATCCGCTTTCTGAAAAATATAATCCCTGCAATACAAAATATTGCCAGGGTTGATGGGGCAGGTACCGATGTTACGTCTATGTCGTCTCCGTCAAAATTTTGCGCAAACATTTCAACCAAGGTAAGTTCAGGCGATGATACGCCGTCTTCTAAAACAACAAAGCTAAACGTACCCAGTTTAAATGACGTACCGAGAACACTACTCCAATTGGGTGATAGGCCTAATTGGAATATTAATTCATCGCTAACGGCATAAGCATCGTCAAAGTAAGAGTTATCAAACACACTGTCTGTGACGGAAAGCACATCGAATTCGAAAAGACTAGCATCGAAATCCCATATAACTTCAAGGAAGTCTATTTCTGGATTTGCGTTATTTATGAATACCTCTATTTCAATGATGTCCCCATTTAGGTAAGACGACGAATCATTTGAAAAGGTAATGAGCGATGCTTTCGAAGAAAAAGACATCACTAGACCAAAGATAAGAATTAAATTAGCTATCTTCATTTTTTACTCCTAATTTGAGCCGCAGCGTGAATAGGTACAGCGACGAACGAGACCGCGAGTATCTCTGTTATTTACAACGCCATCATTGTTGAAGTCATAACGAATATTTATTTCTTCTCCATTGCGCATCGCAGCGGTAAAGAGTCGAATATCTCTATTATCTACAACGGAGTCATTGTTAAGGTCACCGAGTAGATTAATATTTATAAAAATGCTTGATTCAGACTGCTTATTGTTTGAATCAGTAGCAACGACTTTTACTAAATGCGTACCTTCTGGCAAATCGAGTAACTCATCTGAATAGTTTTCAGCTCCCCATTCGAAAGGAGGTTCGTAGATTTCTCTAATTAATTGCTCATTAACGTAAAGTGCTAGACTAACAATCGTAATATCGTCATTTGCGGGAGAGGCATCTGCCGTTATTGCAAGGTTTTGGTATTCAGTAAGTAGTGAGATATCGCCTTCGTTTATCATTACAGAAGGCCCTGGTAAGCTAAGAACAACTAGTGTCATATCGCTTTCACCCTCAAGACCCGCGCTATCCTTCGCGACAGCTGTAAACGTATGAGTACCCACACCTAAAGGCGAGGGGTTTGGCTCATGACGGTCTAACCACCCCATAGCACCAAACTCATAAGGAGCGAAAGAATGCCCAAAGTTCCAAACTGGGCGAGTATCTACTCTTACTAATTCACCGTTTCTGTAAAGAGTAACCGACTGTATATCACGGCCTTCTACAGGTGATTCAGCGTCAATAGTAATCGCTAGTTTTTCATAGCCTTCATAGACTGTCACAGTTGAATTAGGCCACGTAACGACTGGCGGTTGCGGCTCGCCCTTTACTACTAGCTGCATCGACGCTGTAGACTCCTCGCCTTCGCTATCAATAGCAACAGCTGTAAACTCATAGGTGCCAGCTGTCAACGGTGAGGGATTAGGTGAATGAGTGTCAAGCCACCCCATGGCACCCGTTTCATGGGGTTTTGACGCATGACCGAATAGATAAGGAAGAGAAGTGTCTGTTCTAACTAACTCGCCCTCAATATAAAGCGACACTGATTCGATAGAACGTCCTTCAACCGCACTTTCTGCACGAATGTTTAGGCTGAGCTTTTCAAACCCTTCATCTACTTCCAAACTCTCTTGCGGGAATGAAACAATGGGCGCGTTTGAGTTAACGTTAAGTACCATTGTTGCAATAGCACTATCGCCTTCGCTGTCCACCGCGACTGCTTTGAAAATATGAGTTCCTGCTGGGAGA
>JAKVCY010000029.1 GCA_022448425.1 Thalassotalea sp.
CATACAAAATTAGTTTTATGATCAAGCTGTATGTTTAGTCATGAATCTATTTCATTTTTTCCGAACTAAACAAGCTGACAAGGTTATGGATAAGTCTTTAAATATTGCTAACAGGGATTAAAAGCTATATGAAGAAAAATATGTTTTCGGTGATCGCACTAAGCTCTTTACTATTAGGCGCTTGTGCATCGATGTCTGATGACCCAATGAAGCGTGCGGCATTTGCAGACAAAACAACAGTAACTTTAGAGAGTAAACTAGAGAACGCTAAGTTAGCTTGGATCGCGAGAGAGCTATTAGAGCCTGACGCTCGACGCGAAGCTGCAAAGCTAATTGCGGATGCTGATATTGATGTACCTTGGGGAAAAAATGAGTATTCAACACTCTCATCAATGGCCACTGACGCTTTTGTCGGTGAAGTTGGAAGCTCAATGGGAGCTTATGTAGGCGGTGCTGTTATGTTGGCAGGCCTGTTAACGGGTGATGGCAGTATTCCTAATGATTCAGGCGTATATCTCCCACCTATTTTAGACGGGATTGAGCTTGATACTGCCATGAAGGCGCAAACCGTTTATGCAACGACGTTAAGAGAAAAAATTAACGCTGCGGCGGAACAGTATGGTTATACAGCTATCTGTTTACATGGGTGTGAACAGAATTCTATTAATACTGCATACCACTTAATCCAAAAGCCTAGTGTTACGCTTCAGTTTGATCATCAACCTAAAGAAATGGGAATTTCTTTTTTCATTGGTGAACTAGAAGAGTCGACCGAAGAGGTAGTTATCGATTCTAAGGCAACTGGACTGCCAGTGAAGTGGGTTAGTAAAGAAAACAACAGCGCTTTACTTTTAATTAATCGTATTGATGAAAAAGGTGAAGATGGTAAGCCAATACTTTATAAAGCCGACCGGACTGATGGCGACTTTCGCCTAGTTAAAGGACACCTATGGCTGCAACGAACGCCATTCGGAAGAGCCCTAATGCGTGATATTCTAAATAATCCATACCATTATGTAGGCGGAGATTTTATGAGAATGCTTGCTTACGACGGTGAGCTATACGAATTTTTCACGAATGGAAACATCAATGTATTCAATGACAGGATTACTAACTAGTTGTCAGTGTAACGTTAAAAAATCCTCAAACTTTTAATAACTATTGAGGTACTGTTTTATAATCAGATTGGCCGTCATTTAGGCGGCCGTTCTTTTTTCATTGATGCGACCAAAATCTTGAGACCTTCCTCTGGATCAGCATTGATGATTTGACATAACTCTAAGAATTCTATCAGTTCGATCTTGCGTCTGGATTGCTCTATTTTTCCCAAAATAGAATGGTGCCTTCCCCATTTTTCCGATACTTCTCTTAATGACAAAGATTGTGACTCACGCTGTGTTTTTAACCACAACCTGAGCTTGTCGTAATGCGATGAGTAGACTGATGTTTTCATTGTCTCGATGATAGAGACAACGTACAATGTCGCGAAATTAGAGACAGCAAGTAAAGTGCTTAAAGACATTGTTATGCCAAAAAATCTGTACAATATTGATTTATATAGCTTTATCTTATCGCTCGATCTGAAGTTTTTTACAGTATCGGAGGTTACTGAAAAACTTTTAGCGATACATTCAGAAGAGTTTACAATTAAAAAAAATGCTACCCAATTTACTTATCGTCATTTGCAAAAATTTGTAAAGGAGGGGACTGCTTTAGTTAGTAAATCAGAAAGTGGGAAGGCTAATGTTTATCGATTGGTGCAAAGCGAAATTGGTGACCAAAAGCAAGAAGAAAACTCAACTTTGATGGCGCCACATAATGAAAAAGATCCTATAGCCCTTAAGCTTCAAGAGAAGATACTACGCTACAAAACAGAGATGCTAACTAATTTGGGCGAAACTGAGGCATATTCAGAACTCGCAGAAGAAGTTCCTGAACTTGCGAACTATGTTAAGTCTCGTTACCAATACTCAAGAGAACAAGCAAAAATGATGTTGGGGAAAGTCAAAGCATTCGAGCGTTTATTATCTGATTATCAAGCAAACACACTATGATACTTAGAGCTTGGCAGCAAGCAGCTATTAATGCAGCACTAACAAAATACCGAAACCCCTTTACTCACTTTTTGTGTCTTGCCACCCCCGGCGCTGGTAAAACGGTAATGGCGTCCACACTAGCTAATATTCTTATTAAAGAAAATAAAGTTGACCTTGTTCTCTGCTTCTCCCCCTCAACAACCGTAGCGAATGACTTTAGGGTAGAGTTGGAAGCGTTTACTAAAAAACGTTTCTGTGGAGGGTTAGGAGCTACAGGTTCAAGTCTCACCTACCAGAGTATGAGATTTTTAGGTCCCGATTTTTGGTTGTTATTCGAGAACTACCGTGTTTTTGTGATTTTTGACGAGATACACCATTGTGCAGGCCGTGAATTAGAAGATGCTAATGCGTGGGGAGCAGAGATTCTCAAGCATATTCAAGGAAAAGCCACCTTTACTCTAGCATTGACTGGTACACCATGGAGGAGTGATACAACGCCAATCGCCTTAGCTAGTTATACTGGAGAAAATAACCGGATACACGTCGACTACCGATATGGGCTTAAGCAAGCAATTAAGGATGGCGTTTGTCGTACTCCACATATAACGCTTTTAGATAATGATCGTATTACAGTACTCAGTGGCGACGACAAAAAGCATTATAAATCAATATCGGAATTTATTGAGCAAAGTTTATTGAGTTATTCTGAACTCATTGGTCATGTCGATGTTATGAGGCAAGTACTAAAGAAAGGAATTATTCGCCTTAACGATGAGCGAATAACAAACAGCAATGCTGGAGGCCTCATTGTTGCTGCCTCAATAGAGCATGCTAAGAAAATTCAATCAGTACTGGCCGAGTTTGATGAGTCAAGTAAGCTTGTTACTTACAGAGAAAATCATCCCAATCAACTTATTCAAGAATTCAAATCAAATACTGAAAAATGGATAATATCAATAGGTATGATTAGTGAGGGTACGAACATTCCTCGTTTAAGAGTATGTTGTTATCTTTCGCTCGTCACAACTGAACTATATTTCAGACAGGTACTTGGAAGAGTGCTGAGAGCACAATACTCAGAAAGTGAATTAGGGTACTTTATAACTCCGGCCCACCCGAAACTTCTTGAGTTTGCTAGACGAGTTTCAGAAGAGTTACCGCATACTATTTTTAACAAAGATCATAGTGAACGTGATGAAAAATACTCTGAAACTCGTGAACCAATTCAGTTAAAGGCCCCAAAGAGGTGTGAAGAAGAGAGAATAATTAAAGCGAAAGTCTTTGTATCTCCTCAACAAGCCTTGAATGGAAAGTTAAACTCGTGGTACGAGTCAAATATCGACTCATTTGGTAGATACCAGCAGAAAGTTTATATGCTTTAAATTGGTCAAGTTACTCTGTGATTGACATGTACAGAGCTGTACTAAAGCTTACCTCATCCGCTTTAACTAACCTCTACTAAAAGATTAAAGAATAATAATTCACCCAATCTCTTAATTGGGTATTCTTCATTTTCGTATAGTATTGTGACAGTTTTAAGTTTTAGCTCCCATAGGTGAGGTAGACATGGATGTGTATATCGGTATAGATGTCGCTTGTGCGAAAGAGAAGTATCTACCATTGGTCATTTGCAGTAAGGAATATGGGCGGTTATTGCCGTTTCCGTTAGCTAAATATCAAATAAGACCGCCGAGAGGACTGGGTAACGCACTGACATTGCATGACGAAGTGAATCAGGCATTTGCAAACGATGTCGCGAATTATATAGAAACGGTATGCGATGCTTTCCATTTAAATCCTGTTCGCATAGGCATTGATTCTCCGCTTCGGCCTAGAGGTAATAATCTCAAACGTAGACTTGCAGAGCAGGCCCTCGATAAAGCAGGTATAAGTTGTTACACAACGCCGTCTGCTTACGACTTCGAAGTCATTAAGGCAAGGGGTATTGAACACCTACATGCGGACAAACCAATACAAAACCTGCCACATGCCCACCAAATCTTTATGCTGTTAGGTTTCGCCTTGAACGAGCGACTGAGTAACGTTGCCGAATGTATAGAGGTCTATCCACACGCGACAGTGAAACAGTTAGGTGTCGCTGATATCCATAAAAGCAAAGGGAATCAGGCTGAGTTACAGCTGTCTGCCATGTCGCATTACACTGGTTGGCCTAAAACCGACTACGATTGGTCGCAAGCAGATACTATGTGCCTTGGACCAATGCACGATAGAGTGGATGCCTACAGTGCCGCATGGGTAGCAAGCTTGCCTGATCAGGAGCGCATCTGTTTTGGTGACCCAGACAAAAGCGATGTTATCTGGATACCTAACATTGAGCCGTTAGGAAGCCCAACTGCCTATATACCGACAGAGCCTAAACCCAAAACAAAAACAAATCAGACTATTTCTGATACTGCACATCAACGCGCTTGTCCTGCCTGTAATCAACACCTATTTAAACGATGGCCGGTTGGATGGGATACGCATGCTGCTCATCGCTGTACTGGACTAACAGAGATCGAACCTGAAGCACGAAAGAAGGAATTCAAGCGCCGATTTATGAGCAGTTAGACGCGTATATTCTTTACAACCGTCTCAAAATAAACCACACTGGACTAAAGTATAGAAAAGTACACAGGGACGATGCTCGACTCGATCAGCTTTGCTCAAAAACAACGCCTTGCCTACATCGACTTTTGCCTATTATTCAAAGGAGCGATTTATCGTCAGGACTTAATTAATCGTTTCCAGGTCGGCTTGTCGGCAGGTTCACGCGATTTCGGCATTTACAAGGAGCTTGCACCGGACAATCTGTCTTACGATTCGCGAGAAAAGCGATACTTTCAGACTCCTCAGTTCAAACCTGTCTTCGAACATGACGCTAGACGCACCTTAACTAAACTCGCCAACGATATCTCCGACGGGTTTGATGCAATAGGTGATATTCATTTCCCAGTAGAAGCACCGTCTAGTCTGAATGTACCAGACATCTTTATCGTTGCGCGCCTTGTTCAGGCCATTCTTAATAACAAATCGGTTAGCGTTATCTATACGTCACTTTCTAGTGGTTCAGGAGCCAGAGAATTCGTACCTCACTCCATCGTGGACAATGGCCTACGCTGGCACGTTCGCGCCTTTGATCGTAAGAGTCAAGGCTTCCGAGACTTTGTGTTAACGCGCATTAGCAAAGTAACAATTAAAGACACGCCTATTGAGGAAGAGAACGCCCAAGCAGATAACGAATGGCAGCGTCTTATCCCACTTCAACTCGTGCCGCATCCCAAGAACGTTGCACATCCTACCGCGATAGAAATGGACTACGGCATGGAAAACAGGCAACTGCTCATCGAGGTACGAGCGGCAATGGCAGGCTATCTATTAAGGCGTTGGAACGTGGACTGTACCGAACGCGGAACCTTAATTGGACCAGAGTACCAGCTTTGGTTATTGAACCGCTTCGCTTTGAACAATGTGCCCAACCTGACAATCGCGCCGGGGTATGAAGCGTGAAGCAGGTTTATATGATCACCTATCCAACAGGCAAGATTTACATAGGTAAAGATTTAATTGGAAGCTTCCGTTACTTCGGCAGCCCTAATATGGATGTCGTGAATGCAGACTTTGAATCGCTTCCTCGAGAACAGCAGTTAGATTACAGCGTTCGCAAACAAATACTTTGGGAATCTGAAGGTTGCAGCGATGCAGAAGTGAATGCAAAAGAAGTAGAGTTTATAAGAAAGTACGAATCCAATAACCCAGAAGTCGGCTATAACCGGTGGCCTAAATACAAGGAGGCTCAACCTTGATCCTCCATTGTACCAAGAAGCTTTATGCCAAACTGCCTGAGAAGGTGAAAGCTACAGAGCAACCTGCTTCTGCTATAGGCATTCAGGCTCAGTGGCTAAACTGGCACGCAAACCTCATCACAATTCAGCGCAGACAGTGTGTCATCGCGGTGCATGATACCACACGTTTTACGCTATTCATTCCATGCTTGACCAAGAAAGACTTCGCAAACCTCGATTGGCATTTTAACGATGTGTTTATTAACACCTTGCTGAAAAGCGATTTGCCGCCTGAGCTGGTTAATGCCGCTGCGACGAATTATCAACCACTTACGTTCGATACAAACTGCAATCGTTCAGTACAAGGTACGATGAATCAGGTAGCACAGGAAATTGATTATGGGCTGTATTACAAAAACACCTCGGTTGCGGATATCAGCCCGTACCGATACAGCGCAGATTTAAGTCATAGGCCTTGTGGCGTAAAAGGTCAGAAAGATTACATTTGGCCAGATAGAGAAATGAGAAACCTGTTATCAAGGTTAACAGCCAGCTCAGAAAAGAATTATCAAGGCTTGATGCTGCATTAAAAAGATTAATAAAAGGTGATGACTAATGTCGCACCTGAGTAAATAAAAATAGACAAGATTAAAAAATTGGAAGACTAAAACTATGACTAGCATACAGCAACGTGCCGAACTTCAACGCCAAATATGGGCGATAGCCAACGATGTTCGAGGCTCAGTGGATGGTTGGGATTTTAAACAATATGTACTGGGAACGCTGTTCTACCGTTTTATCAGTGAAAACTTTGTCAACTACATCACAGGCGGAGATGAGAGCGTTAATTATGCAGCCATGTCTGACGATGACGAAAACATCAAGTTTGCTAAAGAAGATGCCATTAAAACCAAGGGCTATTTTCTTTACCCTAGCCAGTTGTTCAGCAATGTGGCGGCTAATGCACACAAAAACGAAAATTTAAATACGGATTTGGCAGCAATTTTTGCGGCAATCGAAAACTCAGCCAATGGCTATGATTCAGAAAAAGACATCAAAGGCTTGTTTGCGGATTTTGATACCACCAGTAATCGTCTGGGTAATACAGTAGAGGCAAAAAACAAACGCCTGGCAGCCGTTTTAAAAGGCGTGGCAGGTTTAACCTTCGGTAATTTTGAAGATAATCAAATTGATTTATTCGGTGATGCCTACGAGTTCCTGATTTCAAACTATGCCGCCAATGCGGGTAAATCCGGTGGCGAATTTTTCACCCCTCAGCACGTTTCAAGACTCATCGCGCAGCTGGCCATGCACGGCCAAACCAGTGTGAATAAAATTTATGACCCTGCGGCGGGTTCGGGCTCGTTGCTGTTACAAGCTAAAAAGCACTTTGATGCGCATATCATTGAGGATGGTTTTTTTGGTCAAGAGCTCAATCACACCACCTACAACTTAGCGCGTATGAATATGTTTTTGCACAACATTAACTACGACAAGTTTAATATTCAATTGGGTGATACCTTAACCGAACCACACTTTTTAGATGACAAACCCTTTGATGCCATTGTCTCTAACCCGCCTTATTCAGTGAAATGGATTGGTAGCGACGACCCAACCTTAATTAACGATGACCGCTTTGCACCTGCAGGTGTACTCGCGCCCAAATCAAAAGCCGACTTTGCCTTTGTGCTGCATGCACTCAGCTACCTATCAAGCAAAGGCCGCGCAGCCATTGTTTGCTTCCCCGGTATTTTTTACCGTGGCGGTGCTGAACAAAAAATTCGCCAGTACCTTGTAGATAATAATTACGTTGAAACCGTGATTTCACTGGCACCTAACTTGTTTTTTGGCACCACCATTGCCGTGAATATATTGGTGCTGTCGAAACACAAAACTGACACCACCACCCAGTTTATTGATGCCAGCGGTTTGTTTAAAAAAGAAACCAATAACAACGTTTTAACGGACAACGACGACGAAAAAAATCCGGGTCATATACAGCAAATCATGAAAGTGTTTGCTAGCAAAGAAAACGTGGATCATTTTGCTAAATCGGTTGATTTGGATGTTATCGCAGGCAATAGCTACAACCTGTCGGTAAGTAGTTATGTGGAAGCGAAAGACAACCGCGAGCTTGTGGACATTACAGATCTTAATGCAGAGCTTAAAACTACCGTTGCTAAAATTGATGCGCTTCGCAGTGATATTGATGCCATTGTGGCAGAGATAGAAGGTGAGGAGCTTGAGGCATGAGTCAATTGAACTATTTAGAGAAACTGCTGGATGGGGTTGAGGTTGAGTGGAAACCATTAGATGACATTTCTGTAAAGATTTCTTCTGGTGGTACACCAAAAACAGGTGTTGCCGAATTTTATGACGGTGATATTCCTTGGCTGCGTACTCAAGAAGTTAATTTTGATGAAATCTGGGATACTGGCGTAAAAATTACTGAAGCTGGAGTTGATAACTCAAGCGCAAATTGGATTCCTGCAAATTGCGTTATTGTAGCTATGTATGGAGCAACGGTTGGGAAAATTGGCATTAACAAAATTCCTATGACCACAAATCAAGCATGCGCGAACATACAACTAGATGGGAATATAGCTAATTACCGATATGTGTTTCATTTTTTATTAAGCCAATATGAATATATAAAGTCGCTCGGGTCTGGCTCGCAGACCAATATTAATGCGGGAATAGTAAAAAAACTTGTAGTCCCCATCCCATGCCCAGATAACCCAGAAAAATCGCTGGCAATACAAGCTGAAATAGTGCGCATTCTGGACGCATTTACCGCCATGACCGCCGAGCTGACCGCCGAGCTTAACCTGCGAAAAAAACAATATAACTATTACCGCGACCAGTTGTTGAGTTTTGAAGAGGGTGAAGTTGAGTGGAAGACGTTGGGGGAAATCTCTAAGAAAATTTCATCTGGCGGTACTCCAAAAACAGGAGTAGCGGAGTATTACGATGGAAATATTCCTTGGTTGCGAACGCAAGAAGTTGGCTTTCGTGAGATATGGGATACTGGTGTAAAAATTACTGAGGCAGGGGTGAAAAATTCAAGTGCAAAATGGATTCCTGAAAACTGCGTAATTGTTGCTATGTATGGAGCAACGGTTGGGAAAATTGGCATTAACAAAATTCCTATGACTACAAACCAGGCTTGTGCAAACATAAATCTTGAAGAGAACGTTGCTAACTATCGTTATGTATTTCATTACCTAGCGAGCCAATACGAGTACATAAAGTCACTAGGTACTGGTTCACAGACAAACATTAACGCACAGATTGTGAAGAATCTTAAAGTGCCAATTCCATTTGCAGATGAGCCTGCAAGGTCTCTCGCTGAGCAGGCGCGAATTGTAGCTATATTGGATAAATTCGACACCTTAACAACTTCGCTCCAAGAAGGTCTTCCCCGCGAAATCGAGCTACGTCAAAAGCAATACGAGTATTATCGTGACCTTTTGTTGAGCTTTCCGAAATCAGATGAGGCGGCTTAATGAGTAACACGCTAACGGAAATAGCAGAACAGCTTAAGGCACGCAAAAACAAGGTGCAGTTAATCTATGCCTTTAATGGCACAGGTAAAACGCGTTTGTCGCGTGAATTTAAAGATCTCATTGCCCCGAAAGAAGATGGGCAGGATGCGCTTATTGATGCAGAGCAAGCGCCATTGTCACGCCACAAGATTTTATATTATAACGCGTTTACGGAAGACTTGTTTTACTGGGATAACGACTTAAATGCTGATGCCCAGCCGAAGCTAAAAATCCAACCCAATACGTTTACCGATTGGATTTTGCAAGAGCAAGGGCAAGACATGAACGTGATCAGCACGTTCCAGCGCTATGCCAACGATAAACTAACGCCACGCTTTAATCCGCAATACACGGCTAAAGACAAAGACGGAAAAGATGTTACCGTCAAAGCCTTTTCTGAGGTGACGTTTTCACATCAAGGTGGCGATGACGAACCGGATAGAAAAATTAAAATATCAAAGGGCGAAGAAAGTAATTTCATTTGGAGTATCTTTAGCGCACTGCTCGAGCAAGTCATTAGCATTTTAAATGTACCTGAAGAAGCTGATCGCGAAACTGACCAGTTTAATCACTTACAATATGTTTTTATTGATGATCCGGTGAGCTCGCTAGATGATAACCACCTTATTGAGTTGGCAGTAGATTTAGCTCGTTTAATTAAATCGAGCGATTATGAAATATCTGGCCTGAAGTTTATTATTACTACCCACAACCCGCTTTTTTATAATGTTTTGCATAATGAGTTTAATCGAGCGTCAAAATTCGTTTTGCGCAAACTCGATGATGGTAACCATGATCTGATTCACCAAGAAAACGATTCACCCTTCTCCTATCACCTGCACTTAAAAAGTGAATTAATAAAAGCGGCTGATTCAGGCGACATCCACAAATACCATTTTAACTTTTTACGAAATGTGCTTGAAAAGACATCCACTTTTTTGGGTTACGAGGAGTGGGGGGAGCTATTGCCCGGTGTTAGAGGTAATAGGGCTACTGGGCAGGTAAACCCTTATGCACGTGTGATCAATTTTTATAACCACGCAAAACATGCTGCCCACGAAGTAGCTGAAGTAGAGGAAGACCATAAGCGCGTCTTCAAGTTTTTAGTGAAAGAGATAGACAATATTTATAAAGGAATGCGCATTCCACAAGGGACACAGGCTTAGGAATAGATATGGCAGAATACAAAGCAATCGCGGAATCTAAAAATTTCATTGTTCTGGATAGATATACAAAAACATGGCAGATAGCTGAAAGCTATCAAAGCGAAGCCGATCTAGAACGCGAGCTTATTCAGGATTTAGCGAGCCAAGGTTACGAATACTTGCCTGAATTAGTTACTCCCGACGCAATGATGGCGAATGTGCGCGAGCAGCTACAAGCCTTGAATAAAGTTGAGTTTACTGATGCCGAGTGGATTCGCTTTTGCGAGCAATATCTGAACACGCCAAGTGACAATATTCTCGATAAGACCCGCAAGGTACACAGTGACTATATCTTCGACTTTGTCTTTGACGATGGCCATATAGAAAACATCTACCTGTTCGATAAGAAGACAATTGCTCGCAACAAAGTGCAGGTTATTAAACAGTTTGAACAAACGGGGACCCATGTAAATCGGTACGATGTGACGATTTTGGTCAATGGTTTGCCTTTAGTGCAAATTGAACTGAAAAAGCGTGGTGTTGCGATTCGTGAGGCATTTAACCAAATACATCGTTACAGCAAAGAGAGTTTTAATGCCGAGAACTCGTTATACAAGTTCTTACAGCTTTTCGTGATATCTAATGGCACCGACACGCGTTATTTCGCCAATACTACCAAGCGCGACAAAAACAGCTTCGACTTTACGATGAACTGGGCAAAATCTGACAATACCCTGATAAAGGATTTAAAAGACTTTACCGCCACTTTTCTCCAGAAAGAGACGTTGCTCGAAGTGATCTTGCGTTACTCGGTGTTTGATGTCAGCAATACCTTGCTAGTGATGCGCCCTTACCAGATTGCCGCCACAGAGCGCATTCTATGGAAGATAAAGAGTGCCTTTAATAGTAAAAGTTGGAGTAACACCGAAAGCGGTGGCTACATTTGGCACACTACAGGTTCCGGTAAAACGCTCACTAGCTTTAAAGCCGCGAGATTAGCAACAGATCTTGATGGTATCGATAAAGTATTCTTTGTGGTAGACAGAAAAGACCTCGATTACCAGACCATGAAGGAATATCAGAGGTTCTCGCCTGATAGTGTGAACGGCTCAGACAGTACCGCAGGACTTAAGAGCAACTTGGGTAAAGAAGATAACAAGATTGTTGTTACCACAATCCAGAAACTCAACAACTTAATCAAAAGCGAAAGCGATTTACCTATCTACAACAAGCAAGTCGTTTTTATTTTTGATGAGTGTCACCGAAGTCAATTCGGTGAAGCGCAGAAAAATCTGAAGAGAAAATTCAAAAAATACTACCAGTTTGGCTTTACGGGTACGCCAATTTTCCCAGAAAACGCATTGGGAGCTGAAACTACAGGCAGTGTATTCGGTCAGCAGTTGCACACTTATGTGATCACCGATGCCATTCGTGATGAGAAAGTACTAAAGTTCAAAGTGGACTATAACGATGTTCGCCCGCAATTCAAGAGCATTGAAACTGAACAGGATGATAAGAAGCTCAGTGCCGCTGAGAACAAACAAGCGTTTTTACATCCGATGCGCATTCGTGAAATCTCGCAGTATATTCTGAGCCATTTTAACCAGAAAACGCATCGAGCCTATTCTGGCGCCAAAGGGTTTAACGCCATGTTTGCGGTCAGTAGTGTTGATGCGGCGAAAGCGTACTATGAA
>JAKVCY010000003.1 GCA_022448425.1 Thalassotalea sp.
GGTCGGTGACATATAGGTCTCATTCTCATTTGTGAGTTGGCATTATTTAACTATAGTTAACTGGAACATAAATTATCGAAAGGAATCGATATGCCAAGAAAGCCACGAATGTTTAAGGCGGGAGTGCCTTGTCATGTAATACAACGGGGTAATAATCGCTCCGTTTGTTTCTTTGAGCCAGAAAACTATCTTTTCTATTTAGAATGTTTGGCACTTGCCTGTAAAAAGTATCATGTAGCGCTGCACGCTTACGTGTTAATGACTAATCACGTACATCTACTGATGACGCCAAAAGATGACAGTGGTATTTCTGCTGTTATGCAGTCTATTGGACGAAAATATGTGCAATATATTAACAAGGCGTTGTGCCGCACTGGGACATTGTTTGAAGGGCGCTTTAAAGCTAGCTTAATTCAAGCAGACTGTTATCTGTTAGCTTGCATGCGCTACATAGAATTGAATCCAGTAAGAGCCAATATGGTGAAGCTTCCAGAAGACTACCTTTGGTCAAGCTATCATGTAAATACAGGTCTAAAACCAAGAAAATTGTTGGTCGCCCATCCAAGCTATTTAGCATTAGGAAATGAAATTAAAGATATCGAAGCACAATACCGCTCGTTGTTTTTAAGGGAGTTGGAATTATCAACTATCAACAATATCAGTAACGCGGCGAAGTTTAATATGCCGTATGGAGATAACCTATTTAAGCAAGAAATAGAGCTGGCGTTAGGACGCAGTATTGGTTTTGACAAAAGAGGGCGGCCCAAAAAGGACTGAATATTCATGATTGAGAATGAGACGCATGTGTCACCGACCCCTTTAAGACCTGCCAGGAACGACACTTAACATGCACCTGTTTCGTGGCAAAGAGCAGTTAGTGTTGCCAGTTACTATCGTCGCGTTAAACGTGCGAAGCTAGTATTTAGACAATAGAAACGAAATCCATCTAGAAAAAAAAATCATTTAGACGTCTAAACGTTTAGAAGTTGACATATCTAGAAATCCAAGGCACATTTAACACTTTCATTAGTGTTAAGTGTGCTTTTTGTATTTCAAGGTGTCTCATGCCCATTAAAATTCCTGATCAGCTACCTGCCTTGTCCATTTTGGGTAACGAAAATATTTTCGTGATGTCAGAGCATCGCGCGGCGAATCAAGACATTCGTCCGATGGAAATGGCTATCCTGAATTTAATGCCGAATAAAATTGAAACCGAAGTGCAAATTCTGCGGATGTTATCTAACACGCCGCTGCAAATAAATATCGATTTAGTGCGCATTCATGCTAATCCTTCGAAGAATACGCCGACTTCACATTTGGAGTCTTTTTATCGTTTGTTTGATGATATTAAAGACAAACAATACGATGGTTTGATTGTGACTGGTGCACCTTTAGGCCTGATGGACTATCAAGATGTAAGTTACTGGTCGAAGATTCAAGAAGTATTCGACTGGGCGCAGAACAATGTTGTATCTACGCTATACCTTTGTTGGGCAGCACATGCAGCGCTTTATCATCACTACGGTCTTGACCGCAGGCTAAGAGATAAAAAGCTTTCAGGTGTTTACCGCCATCAAATTAATCAGGCGCATGAAAAGTTAACGCGCGGCTTTGACGATGAATTTTGGGTGCCACATTCGCGCTATGCAGAAGTGAGTCGTGAGGACTATGAAAGTGTTTCTAACCTCAATATTTTGGCCGAGTCTGATGAATCTGGCGTCTACTTGGTTGCAAGTGAAGATAAGCGCCAAGTGTATGTGACAGGTCACCCTGAGTACGACCCGCAAACCCTTGACGAAGAGTACCGACGGGATTTAGCTGCTAATTTGTCGCCAGAGTTAGCCCCAGCGATACCAGTTAACTATTATCGTCAAGACAACCCAGCAAATGCGCCAACCAGCAAATGGCGAAGTCATGGTAGTTTGTTGTTCAATAACTGGATCAACTACTATGTTTACCAGATTACCCCTTACCAATTAGATGCTGAGCATATTCAGACATCAATCACAGGAGACTAGAATGTCAGGAAAAGTTCAGCAGTCGGCTTCGTTTCCTTTATTAGCCCAAGCATTAAATAAGCGCATCCTAATTCTTGATGGTGCTATGGGCACTATGATCCAAGATCATAAGTTTGAAGAGCAAGACTATCGTGGTACGCGCTTTGCCGATTGGCATTGTGATGTTAAGGGAAATAACGACTTACTCGTACTTACGCAGCCAGACGTCATTAAAGACATCCATCGCCAGTATTTAGCCGCTGGCGCTGATATTCTAGAAACGAATACTTTCAACGCGACAACCATTGCCATGGCGGACTATGACATGGAAGCGTTGAGTGCAGAAATTAATTTAGTTGCTGCCCAGCTAGCTCGCCAAGTTGCAGATGAATACAATGCGAAAATGCCGGACCAACCGCGTTTTGTTGCTGGTGTACTCGGACCAACAAACCGAACCTGTTCAATTTCGCCTGATGTTAATGATCCTGCGCTTCGTAATGTGACTTTCGACGAGTTAGTAGAAGCCTACAAAGAGTCGACGGAAGCGCTGATAGATGGCGGCTCCGATATTATACTTATCGAAACAATTTTCGACACGTTAAATGCCAAAGCAGCTGTTTTTGCAGTTGAAACTGTGTTTGCAGAGCGTGGTGAAAAACTGCCAGTGATGATCTCCGGCACTATTACCGATGCTTCTGGCAGAACGTTATCAGGGCAAACCACAGAAGCTTTCTACAATTCGCTACGTCATGCGAAGCCAATATCAATGGGACTTAACTGTGCGCTGGGCCCAGATGAACTGCGCCAATATGTTGAAGAACTAAGCCGTATTTCTGACTTCGCCGTTTCTGCTCACCCGAATGCTGGTTTACCGAATGCTTTCGGTGAATACGACTTGAACGCGAGTGACATGGTTGTAAATATTCAAGAATGGGCAGAGTCGGGCTTTCTTAATATTATTGGTGGTTGTTGTGGTACCACGCCTGAACACATTAAAGCGATGGCTGATGCAGTAGCAACTCTTCCTCCTCGAAAAGTAGAGCAGCGTCCAACAGCTTGTCGTCTTTCCGGGCTTGAACCTTTAACTATCGAGAAAGAATCGCTGTTTGTGAATGTGGGCGAGCGTACCAATGTCACCGGCTCTGCGATTTTTAGGCGCTTGATCACTGAAGAAAACTACGACCAAGCGATTGCAGTAGCGCTCCAACAAGTGGAAAACGGTGCACAAATTATCGATATCAACATGGACGAAGGCATGTTGGATTCAAAGGCGGCGATGGTCCGCTTCTTGAACCTGATTGCTGGTGAACCTGATATCGCGAAAGTGCCTATCATGCTTGACTCAAGTAAGTGGGATATTCTGGAAGCTGGCCTTAAATGTATTCAAGGCAAGGGTATTGTTAACTCTATCAGCTTGAAAGAGGGTGAGGCCATTTTCCGTGAACAGGCCGAGCTTATTCGTCGCTACGGTGCCGCAGTCATCGTTATGGCGTTTGATGAAGTTGGTCAAGCAGATACCCGCCAGCGTAAATATGAAATTTGTCATCGTGCATACCACATTCTGGTAGATGAAATTGGTTTCCCTCCAGAAGATATCATTTTCGATCCGAATATTTTTGCCGTTGCAACAGGTATAGACGAACACAACAACTATGGTGTCGACTTCATTGAAGCAGTTAAAGACATCAAGGAAAACTTGCCACATGCGATGGTGTCAGGTGGTGTTTCAAACGTATCCTTCTCGTTCCGAGGTAACAACCCTGTGCGTGAAGCTATTCACGCGGTGTTCCTGTATTACGCCATTAAAAATGGTATGGATATGGGGATTGTTAACGCTGGACAGTTAGCGATTTACTCAGATTTACCAGAAAAGCTCAAAACAGCGGTAGAGGACGTTGTACTGAACAGTGATGACGGTGCAACAGAACGTTTACTTGATATTGCAGAAGAATATCGCGGTCAAGCAGGGGGACCTGCAAGTAAAGCTGACTTAGCGTGGCGCGAATTACCTGTTAACAAACGTCTTCAGCACGCCCTAGTGAAGGGGATTAACGAATTTATCGTTGATGATACTGAAGAAGCTCGACTTGCCGCTTCAAGACCCCTCGATGTAATTGAAGGGCCATTAATGGACGGCATGAATGTCGTTGGTGACTTGTTTGGTGCTGGCGAAATGTTCTTACCGCAAGTGGTTAAATCTGCGCGCGTGATGAAGCAAGCGGTTGCGCACCTTCAGCCGTTTATTGAAGCGGAGAAAACAGAAGCCAGCTCAAACGGTAAAGTGTTGTTAGCGACAGTAAAAGGCGATGTGCACGATATAGGTAAGAACATTGTTGGTGTGGTACTGCAATGTAACAACTACGAAATCATCGATTTGGGTGTAATGGTGCCATGCGAGGAAATCTTGCGAGTGGCAAAAGAAGAGAACGTAGATGTTATCGGGCTTTCGGGCCTTATTACACCATCGCTAGATGAAATGGTGCATGTTGCCAAAGAAATGCAACGTCAAGGTTTTGAACTGCCTTTACTTATCGGCGGTGCAACAACATCTAAAGCACATACAGCAGTAAAGATTGAGCCGCAATACGAGCATCCTGTGGTTTATGTACCGAATGCATCCCGCACGGTATCGGTTGTAGCATCATTACTTTCTGATGAGCTTCGCCCAAACTTTGTTGCTAAGCAAAAAGCAGAGTACGTGAAGGTGAGAGATCGCCACAACAACAAAGGCCCACGCTCGACATTAGTATCGTTAACCGACGCGCAAGCCAACCCAAGTCCAATTAGCTTTGACCAGTACACACCGACTAAGCCGAACAAGCTTGGGGTGACGGTGTTAGATGAACTTGATTTGAATGTGGTGCGAAATTACATCGATTGGACGCCATTTTTCATGACTTGGCAGTTATCGGGTAAATACCCGAAAATCTTAGAGCATGAATTAATCGGTGAAGAAGCGACGAAGCTCTTCAATGATGCCAATGCCATGCTCGACGATGTCATCAATAACAAAAAGCTTAGGGCAAAAGCGGTATTTGGTCTTTTCCCAGCAGTACGTGAAGATGACGATGTGCACCTGTTTGCTGATGAAGATAAAACGCAAAAGTTGATGACAACTTACCACTTAAGACAACAAGGCAAGAAGCCTGAGGGGCAATACAATCGTTGCTTAGCCGATTACATTGCTGATGCTGACAGCGGCGTTAACGATTATATGGGTGCATTTGCTGTGTCGGCAGGTTTCGGTTGTGATGAGCTTGTTGCTGCATTTGATGCCGACAACGATACCTACAATAGTATTCTAATGAAAGCCGTTGCCGACCGTTTAGCAGAGGCAAGCGCTGAATATTTACATGAGCAAATTCGCAAAGA
This sequence comes from Thalassotalea sp., assembly GCA_022448425.1. GTDB lineage: Bacteria > Pseudomonadota > Gammaproteobacteria > Enterobacterales > Alteromonadaceae > Thalassotalea_F. Next base: position 5,370 of record JAKVCY010000003.1, read on the forward strand.
ATATTGGGGTTACGCCGCTGACGAGGCATTCGATAACGAAGCACTGATTCGAGAGTCTTACCAAGGCATTCGCCCAGCACCGGGTTACCCAGCATGTCCAGAGCATACGGAAAAAGGCAGCTTGTGGAAATTACTGGATGTTGAGCACAACATTGGTATGCAGTTAACGTCTAGTTATGCGATGTGGCCGGGCGCGGCAGTAAGCGGTTGGTATTTTGCACATCCTGATGCTAAATACTTCGCGGTTGCCAAAATCGCGGAGGATCAAGTACAAAACTATGCAGACAGAAAAGGCTGGGATTTAGATACTGCGGAGAAATGGTTAGCGCCTAATATGGATGATTAGGATTAGGCTATCTTAAGTATCTTTTTAGTTTACGTATGAGTCTCTGTTAATGAGAGGCTCTTACTACTCGCTCTCAGTAAACGCCTGCTAGATATTAATTTCCTGAAGGTGATTATTTAAGTGCATCACATGTGCTTGCACAAACTCTAGTTTGGTGAGCTTGCCGTATGCAAAATGTGGTGCAATAGGCCCTTGGAAGTTATCGAAATCAATAAATGATTGCTTTAATCGGTTCAAGGCAACGTTAACATCGGTATTAGATGTTAACAATGGTGCACCAGGTATCGGCTCGTTCAGACTGTGCGTCATTTTTCCTTTCGATGAAAATGCGGAAAAGGCGAGCTTTCCAACGGTATTTTTAAAGAAGCTCGATTTATGCTCAGGGAATTGTGACATGGAGTATTCAATACTTTGTGCACAATGCATGAATATTTGACTGACATTCCACTGTCCAGAACTTGTGAGCTCAGATAGGGGCAGACTTTCTAACTGTTTCAACGCCGCTGTGATAGTGAGTTCACTTTTATCAACTTCCTCAATAAGCAGGAATGTGCCACCGCCAACGCCCAAAGCTGCACCACCGCCTATCACTGACGCTTTCATAAATTGTCTGCGGTTCACAATGCCTCCTTCCACCACGACGGTATTCTCAATTAAAGTTGTAATAGCTGTCTTAACTAACGATAGATAGAGTCTAATATAACCAAATAGCGCGATAAACCCAATGTGAATGGCTCTTACGTCGATGACATGGGCTATCGTTTAATTGGGATTTAACTCTCAATTTTATGGCGCTATGTTTATTCAAAATTTAGTTTACCGATTTGATATAATTTCACTCTTTACGCAAATTTGGTTTAAGCATGCTAGAAATTATTCCCGCCAGTGACTTTACAACAATTCCTTGGAAGAACGGCTTAGGTAAAACAGTTGAAATGGCTATTAACGAAGGAGGCTCGGTTGATAATTTCGATTGGCGAATAAGCCAAGCAACTGTTGCAAATGACGGTGAGTTTTCTGATTTCTCTGGCTTAGAACGCAACTTGGTTCTCATCAAAGGCAATGGTTTATCTCTGTTGCACACAACGTCTGATACTTCTGCACCAACACCGGAAGATGAGTCTTATTGCCAAGAAGATCACTTAACTGAACTTTTAGACTATGCGAATTTTGATGGTGGGTTTCGCACATTAGGTAAACTTCATGACGGTGAAATAATTGATTTAAATATTATGACAGCGGCTAACAAGTTTGATACGCAAATTATTACCGCGAAATCTGCGGAACAACTAAGTTTGCCGCATGCCGACTTGTTGTTTGTGTATAGTTTAAGTGGCGAATTTGTAGTAGTTGATAAAAGCGCTGAATACACTGTACCTAATGGCGGTTTGGCTAAAATATCAAAAGAGACTGACCAGAATTTCAAGGTGACGGGTGAGCAGCTGATTATCGCCGCGATAACGGCTAAGCAATGCTAATCGATAATTAGAAATACTAAGAATAATAAAAATACTATGGCAAAACCTCGAAAGAAACTACCAGATAAGTCCGTCGATATATTTTGCAAACAGTGTAACACTAAGCTTTACCAGTACCGAAAAGGCGGTAAAGGAGCGCTGGTGAAATGCTTTAAAGAGCGCATTACTAAAGACTTTACCGAGCAGGCATGTACGTGTCCAAATTGTCATCAGGTGTTTGCCAGAGAAACACTAGTGCGTGGTGCCCCAGCATTTAAGATGATTGGTGGGAAAGTATGGATGAAGTAATCACTTCTTCTAGCTCACCTGAATATTAGGTCTAGTTTCGTTACTTTTGCACTTCCATAATTCCTCCATATTTTTCCCTTATATTATCGCTAAACGATGTCGTGAACATCGTAACTAATATTGTAGTTTAGCGGCATATTTAGAGGTAATGACGTGGAAAAGATGTTAAAAGTTGCAGTTTTAGTGGCTTTGGTATCTTTGATGGTGCCAACCGCAAATGCAGGATTAATTTTGTATACCGACAGAGCTGAATTTGACAGCGCTGTTGAGTCAGCGCTTAGCTTTGAAGGCTTTAACAGTAGTAGCGAGCTTAATGATGATCTGTCAATTAACACTAATCGCTACCGCACTAGCTCAAGTTTAGTTACTGAAGGTGAACAAAGCGCTTGGCCTAAAAGAAGATAGTGAATTTACAGTGAGTTTCGTACACGATGTATTTGCCATCGGTTTTGATCTTAAGGAATTAAACACTACTGACCTTAACTATATCGATAGTGCAGGACACGAAATTCTAGGTGCCTTGAAAGTGACTGATGTGTGGAATGAAAGCCAGTTCTTTGGCTTAATTAGCGATGTAGCCATTACGTTATTTACTTTGTCGGCAAGTGGCGATGATCGAGCCTTGTATGGCTTTGATGCGATGGCTTACACAGCAGAACCTGTTGCTGTATTTGCACCGTCTTCTACTGAAATGTTATTAATGAGCTTTGTGGTGTTATTAGCCTTTAAAGCAAAGCGTTATAGAGCTCGCGTTTAGACAATATTTCACGCTAAAAGCCTACCTACAATAAAAAGGCAGCCAGTTGGCTGCCTTTTTTACATAAACTGCCTTCGAGCTCGTTGCCCGAATTGAGTAGATAGCTCAATAGGTCTTGTTAAACACTGAATTGGGCTATGGTCTGATTTAATTGCTGAGTAATCAAACGTTGCTCTTCACTTTTAGCAGCCATTTCGCCTGTTTGCGAAACCGTGGTGTCAGTCAATTCATGCACGGCTGTCGTTTGGCGAGTGATTTCGTCAGAAGCTGAAGCTTGCTCACGCGTTGCTGATGCCGTTTCCGTTGATTGCTGCTCAATCAGGCTAATTGCTGCATTAATCTGGTTTAGCTTAGTTGATACTTGCTCGATAATCTTTGCACCGTCACGAGATTTACTACGGCCCACATTCATAGCATCAACGGCTTGTGACGCTGAGCGATGAAGTTTCGCAATAATATCCTCAATCTCCTCTGTAGAGTCTTGCGTGCGGCTAGCAAGTGTTCTCACTTCGTCGGCAACTACTGCAAAGCCGCGCCCTTGTTCACCCGCTCTTGCAGCTTCGATGGCGGCGTTAAGAGCAAGCAGGTTGGTTTGTTCTGCGATACCTTTGATGACCTCTAGCATTGCGGTAATAGACTGTGAGTTCCTGTGAAGCTCTTCAACCACATCGGCTGCCGTTTCTACATCTTGTGTGAGGTCTGTCATTAACGAGGTTGCTTCGCTAGCAAGCTGCTGCCCATCTGCGGATTCACTAGTCGCTTGCGTAGCATATTCAAGTGCCGTTTGTGCGTTATCCGAAATGCCGTGAATGGTTTGTGTCATTTGGTTAGCGGCAGTGGCAATTTGTTCGATATAACCTTTTTGCACTGATACGTTATTGGCAAAGTCAGAGACCAAGTGGCTTATATCGTTAGACTCGCACATCACTTTTTCGGTGGTCTGGTTGCACTGTTTAATAATGGCTTGAATATTCTCCACGAACTTATTGAATGAGTCGCTGAGTTGGCCCAATTCGTCGTTTCGGTTCATGTCGATACGTTGCGTTAAATCACCATCTCCTGTAGCGATATCGTCCATTGCATAAACAATCTTTTTAAGTGGGTTAGTAAGTAGGCGTTTGATGGTGTAAACGGTGACACCGGAGGTGACTAAAATAATGAAGATAACAGCGAATATAGAACTCCAAATGGCGCTATTAACAGGTGCATCAATTACTTGCTGTGGCACCATAATACCAACGCGCCAGTCGAGAGCCATGGTGTCATCTTTGATGCTAGTCACAAATACCAGATAGTCCTGGTTGTCCCAGGTCACATGGGTAAGCGTTTCATCTTGCGTTGCCGATTCGCGAAGTAACTCGTTAAAACCATCTGCACCGCTGATTTTATTGTCAACAACATCGAGTGTAGGGAGCGTACTCATGTCGATTTGGTTCGCTTGATCAGGGAACGAGATAATGCGACCTGAGGCGGTATATAAGAAGCCGTTACCCAAGCCTTGGAATTTCATAGTATCTATCAGTTCACTGCGGATTTCAGAGGCTAGAATGTCGATACCCATTACGCCTAGCAACTGTCTGTTGTCGCCGTAAACTGTGGTCTTAATCGAAGTAACAATCGAACCATCGTTGGCATCTATTTCGGGGTTAGTAATGAATAAGCGGTCTTTTGAAAGCGCTTCTCCCCACCAAGGACGCTTACTTGTAAAGTAGTTGTCGTTGTTATAGCGACCGTTAATATCGAAATATTCGTGCGTTGCCTTTGGGGCGTAAAACACAGACTTAATCATCGGGTCGTACTGCGATTCGTGCTTAAACAATTCCACAATTGCTTGATAGTTGGCATCGCTATCAATTTCTGAGCCGCGTTCGGTGTAGTTTGCAAACCAGTTGTTTACAAATGGATTACCTTGCAAGCTAGTGACGACACGTGATCGTTCTCTGAAGAATTCGTGGATGCCATCTGAGGCGCGTTGGGTGGAAATTCTAATGTCTTTTAGAACAGACGATTCGACGCTTTCAGCTCGTTCGTTTGTAACTGATATTGCGACGGTAATCGCGATGACGGAAATAATACTAGAAACTGATAGCAGTACTTTACGCACCACCGAAGGGCGATTTGTCATAGTTCACCTTATTTGACCGAGTAATTGTCACACCTTCAAATTTGTTGATTTCATTCTGGATTCACTTAGTCTGAAAAACAACGAAGGCAAAATTTAGCCCTATGCGGTACAAATGATTTTGTTGTTACTTTATCGCGCAGTAAGGCGTCTTGTTGCTTCACTATCTTGCGCTAATTGTATGTCTTATGTCACGTAAAATTTCTTCACCTGTAGCTGCTGTGAACAATCGATGCAGTTCTTTTGGGAGATAAACCCTGACTTCTTCACTTAGGATGCGTGAATTTAATACCGAGAGAGTCTGTGGAATATACAAAGAAAAAAGAGCCTGATTAGGCTCCTTTTAATAACGTGAAACTAACGACTATTGCGCAGGTTGGAATTGTCGGTTGAAGAAATCGACAATACTTGTCGATAAGTGCATTTGGACTTTTTTACCACGCATACTGTGCTTGCTGCCTGGGTAGGTCATCAGCTCGAATTGCTTGTTCTTATCTTGCATTGCTTTAATGAGCTTGGTGGTATTGGTAAACAATACGTTGTCATCTGCCATGCCGTGATAGAGATAAAGTGGACCTTTCAAACCATCAATGTAAGGGAAAACACTACTCAATGAGTAGCCGCCTTCATTTGCCTGAGGGTGGTTAAGGTAGCGCTCAGTGTAATGAGTGTCGTATAGCATCCAGTCGGTTACTGGAGCACCCGAAACACCTGCTTGGAAGTAGTCACCCGCTTTGAACATCGCCATAATTGCCATGTAACCACCGTATGAATGGCCGTAAATACCAACACGTTCTTTGTCAACGTAAGGTAGTGAGTGCAGGTATTTAACACCGGTAATTTGGTCTACGACTTCAATGTTGCCTAACTCTTCGTAAATTGGAAATTCAAAGGCAGTACCACGGTAGTTCGAACCACGATTGTCTAGCTGGAATACGATATAACCTTGCTGAACTAGGTACTGAGTCATGTACTCTTTACTATTCCAGTTGTTGGTAACGCGTTGCGCGTGTGGACCACCGTAAACACGAACAATCACGGGGTATTGCTTACCAGGTGCCATGTTCTTTGGTTTATAGAGCTTGTAGTACAAGGTAGCTTGTTCGTCGTCAGACATTAACGAACCAAATTCAGGCGTTACCCACTCATCAAGGTAAGGTGAAAGCGGGTGGCTTTCATTCAGCGCATTCTCAGATAACCAAGTCATATGCTGGCCGTCAATTGTATGCAGGCTAATTTGTTTTGGTTGAGAAATACTTGAGTATGCATCAAGGTAGGTATTGAAATCGCTGGCTAACACAACATCGTGGAAACCGTTGCGTTTTGTTACGCGTGCTACATGTTCAGGAGATTTACTTGATAGCGGTACCTTGTATAGGTGACGTTCTAGTGGTGTATCAGCGCGGCCTGTAAAGTAAACCCAGCCATTTTCTTGGTCGATACCTTTTATGCTATCAACAACCCAGTTACCTTTCGTTAGCTGTGCGATCAATTTACCGTTATTTTTGTAGTGATAAAGGTGTTTGAATCCGTCTCGCTCTGACGCCCAAATAAACGTACCATCGTTCAAGAACGTTAGGTCATCATTAAGGTTAAGCCAATGATCTGACTTTTCAGTTATTAACGTCTGCTGCTTACGGTTTTTGGTGTTGTAAGCGCGAAGTTCTAGCGTTTGTTGGTTTCGGCTTTGCCATTGATACGTTAATGTTGAGCTATTCATCCAATTAACGCGAGGGATATAAATATCGGTTTCTGTACCGGTATCGACAAAACGGATTTTTTCCGACTTGGTGTTAACTGTCGCAAGTTTAATATCAACGTTATTGGTACCTGTTGCAGGGTAACGTTGGTCAATTAATTTGATATTGTCAGCATAAATTTCATTGCGAATGACAACTTGCACTGGTGTTTCATCAACGCGTAAGAAGGCGATATGTTTTTCATCAGGCGACCACCAGTAACCCGTCATACGTCCCATTTCTTCTTGCGCAACAAACTCTGCCATAGCGTTTTTAATGACGCCGCCGCCATCTTTTGTCAGTTTGGTCTCTTTGCCGCTATCGATCTTGAGCATGTATAAGTTTTGCTCACGAATGTAAGACACAAAATTGCCTTTTGGAGAGAACTTTACATCAGTCTCAAATGCTGGTGTTTCGGTAAGACGTTTAGCTTTTTGCTCGGCTAAGTTGTAGTAATAGATGTCACCGTTCAATGGGAAAAGCAGAGCCGTACCGTCATCTGAGAAGGTGTACTCCATGATGCCTGAACCATACACACGTTGACGCTCACGACGAGCCTTTTCTTCGTCAGATAGGTTTTCTGGGCCAGAGAAAATATCGTTGGAATCTACAAGTAGGCTGTTTTCTTTGCTTTCAAGGTTGTATTGCCACAAGTCGTAGCGATTAAGATTATCTTGTTTACCTTGTAAATAGGTGATGCGTTTACCATCGGGTGAGAAAGTTAGGGCTTTGGGTGTTTTGCCATTAAGAGAAGGCGCGCTGTTGATCCTGTCTAGCGTCAGTAAATCAGCGGTGGCAGCAAAGCTAGCCAATACGCAGCTCGATATTATCGCTACGCGTTTAATCATTGAATTCATAATATTCCTATTAACTACCTTAATTGGGCTCAAGGTCACAGCTGACAGGTGGTGTGTCAGCTATTTTTATGCTGGCAATAGTATCAAATAATCCATGTGACAGTTAGTCTGGCAATGTAAATAAAATGTCAGACTGTAAATGGATGTTAGAGAAAGCTGAGCTTGGCCGAACAAAACCGTGTCCGAACAAAACATAGTGCCAAAAGCTCAATAGACCAAATTATACCAATTTAATGCAATTGGTATTAAATGGCATCAAGTGCGTGGCTTAATTTCTTAACACCAATCACTTCCATACCTTCAATCGGTGTTTTTGGCATATTGTTGTACGGCACAATCGCTCGCTTAAAACCGTGCTTAGCTGCTTCATTGATACGTTCTTGTCCACTTGGAACAGGGCGTATTTCCCCTGATAAGCCAACTTCACCGAAAACCACTAGATCTTGCGGTAATGAACGATCTCTAAAACTAGAAACTAGCGCTAGAATAAGTGCTAAGTCGATACTGGTTTCAGTCACTTTTACGCCACCAACGACGTTAACAAATACGTCTTGATCATTCATTTGTAGACCGCCGTGACGATGAAGCACGGCTAATAACATTGCCAGTCGGTTTTGTTCTGCGCCAACGGCGACGCGTCTCGGATTACCGAGAGCAGAGTGATCTACTAAGGCTTGTATTTCAACTAAGAGCGGTCGTGTACCTTCCCATAACACCATGACCACACTACCGGGCGTTTGTTCTTCGCCTCGGTTAAGAAAGATCGCAGACGGATTTTTGACTTCTTTTAATCCGGCTCCTGTCATCCCGAATACGCCCAACTCGTTGACGGCACCAAAACGGTTTTTGTGGCCACGTAAGGTACGGTAGCGAGAGTCGGTTGAGCCCTCGAGCATAATCGAACAGTCGATACAATGCTCTAAGACCTTCGGGCCTGCGAGTGAACCGTCTTTGGTGACATGGCCGACTAAAATCATCGCTACGTGGTGCTGTTTGGCAAAGCGGGTTAGATAGGCAGCACTCTCTCTTACCTGTGAAACGCTGCCAGGTGCTGACTGTATATCAGCCATATGCATTACTTGAATGGAGTCAATAACCATAATCTTTGGTGTCTCGCGTTCAGCAATGTGACAAATATTCTCTACGCTAGTTTCTGATAGCAGCTTGAGTTTATCTGTCGTCAGCCCCAAGCGTTTAGCGCGCATGGCAACTTGTTGCAACGATTCTTCACCTGTAATGTATAAGGTGTTCATTTCGCCAGCTAAATGACACATGGTTTGCAGAAGTAGGGTACTTTTACCTGCACCTGGCTCACCGCCAATGAGTATGGCGCTACCAGGGACAATGCCGCCACCTAGCACCCGATCAAATTCAGCAAAGCCAGAAGAGAAGCGCGGTAGGTCGGTTAAATCAATAGCATCTAGTGTTTGAACTTGAGAGCCAGCAGCACCCGCAAAGCCTGAATAGCTTGCGCCTCGACCGCTAGGCTTGGCTTGTCGAAATTCTGAAATAGTGTTCCATGACTTGCATTCGGTACATTGACCTAACCAGCGTGAAAAATTCGCTCCACATTCTGTACATACATATGAATTTTTATTCTTAGCCATATCATTCCTTAAGGGGCATAAATATTGCTTTTATACTGATAGTGTTTAAAAATTGGCGCCAATGTCCACATAAATACTCTCTCGCTCGCACAAACCCTTGATTCGAGGTTTGCGTATTGCAGAATGTAACTATGTCTGAAATATTAGCGTTTATGGTTTTGACCGCCATTTTAATGATATCAGGGCTCAAATGACTAAGGATTTTTCACAATATAATAAAATTATTGAGCGCTTCAGAGGCAAAGTAAACCAAAGCGACTTTGAAGCTAGCTTTATGGAAGCTACTAAGAATGTACCTAAGACTGAACGCTTTTTACTGAAAATGGAAGTAAAGCGTTTGGCGGTTCCGTGCACTCGTTTAATCGATTTGCGTGGCCATGTTAATGGTGAGTGCAAAGCTTTTGAAGATGATAACCGCACTCATTTTCTCGATGATATCGCGACTAAAGTTTATAACGAAAACAAAGCAGCATACGGTGCTTACACCTTTGGTGTTTATGAAGCCGTCAATAATACCGAAAATAATTTTCGCGTTATCTATCAAAAAGAGAAAGCTGGTGAGCTAGCGCCTACCGTCACTAAAGAAGCTCCCAAAGTTCTAGAGAAAACCCAATATCCGGCGAAGTTTTATCGCTTTGGCGATTACTCGAATCGTAGCGAAGAACGCATGAACTTCGCTATTGGCATGAAAGTATTGCTTTCTAATGGTATTGAAGTGGAAGCAACCAGTTCCGACGTGAGTGTATCTGGCTGTAAATTGCGCTTTAGTGAGAACCAAAAAATTGCTGTGGGCGATAAGGTTCAGCTTGAATTTAGTGGTTTGACCCAAGAGTTTCAATTTGGACAACAAACCTATTTTGACTATCAAGTGAAAAACCTTTCGGTCATTGAAAGTACCCAGTTTGTCGGCTTGGCTCGTTTGTTAGACAAGGAAAGAGATGGCTTTAAGCAGTTCTTAACCGGTTTTATTCAAGGCAATAAGCGCCGATACAAAATTAATTTAGACAATACAATTGCCGCGCTACAGTCCCGTAGCTTAGAGCAAGTTATCTTACCCCGTGTAAGCGAACTACCGGTGTTCATTGAATTAAAAGAAGGTCATTACCAACCACGCTACGCGTTAACCTCGCATAACAATCAGGCTATTTATCAGTATTGGCAAGATGAGGCAAAGCGTTCAACCTTGCATTGCTTAGCAAGTGAGTCTCGCTTAGAAAGACTTCAGAGAGCCGCAAAGTTGGGTAAATCACTTACCGTTTACAGCTTTATACACCAAAGTCAGGGCCGAAATTTCTTCTACACAGCCGATGACCGTCAGCTAAGTGCCGACAAGGCGTTTATGAAGCAGTTTATCGGCTTTGCAGCGTCGAAGCCTACCTTTATGGTGACTGAGCTCAGCTTGTTGCCGTTTGATAAGGCTGATGCGATATCACCGCTCACTGTTGCTGGTACATTACCAAAGAGAGATCAGTACTTGGATTTACCACCTTCTGAAGAAGTGGAGAATATTCTCGCGATACTATCAATGCTTGTAGTAGCCCATGATGTCACCGATAAGCATTCTACTGGTGATTATCAACAATTAGAGTTTGATGGTATTGATATCAGTAAATTGAGGGCGTTTGGTCACAAGCGCATAACGCAGCCACCTGTAGTTGATGAAATTGGCATTAACTATCGCAATCAGCGTACAGAGCCGAGATTCCATTACAAAACTCCTGTGTTAGTTGAAGCTGAAGGTGTTACATGGCAAGGTCATTCCGAAGATTTTTCTGTATCAGGGCTTAAAGTTAGCTTGGAAAAGGCGGCGGTATTAACCCGAGGGGAAGTTGTGAATATAAGCTTCCCTAACTTACAAAAGATTACTTCTTCTTTTGAGTTAAAGTCGTTGCCATATGAAGTCATGCGAATTAACAAGAAGAAGAATGTGCTTAATCTTCGAGTTTATGTAGAAAAGCATCAACACATTGGTCGCGCATTCTTTAAGGTCTTAATTGAAAAGAACAAAGACAAGCTGACCAAAGAAGAGTATGCGGACATGACGCCGGGATTAGGCAAGGCGTTACGATCTGTTTATGCCAATGTTACGCAAGTGCCGACGCTATTTGTACAAACGAGTGGTAGCCGCTACAAAATTGAGACGCTTGCGGGTAGTAATCCTCAGGCACCGGTGTTATCTCAAATGAAGCAATTGAGCGATAGACATCAGTTCTACAACCTCTATCCATTGCTTAATAACCAGCATGCAATTGGTTTGATGACGAACTCCTTGAAGAAACTACAGGTAGAAGACGCCCCTATATCGGATACTTTTTTTATTGCCATAAGGGATAGCGATGAGTCAGTGGAAGCCCGTGTAAATACAAAGCTAGAAAGTGAGCTAAAGAATTTTACGGTCAAGAAAATGTTTATCCAAAATGCGCTCAAGAAGGGTAACTTTTATGCTGTACAGGTGAAGTTATGTCGGGCGGATGAGCCAGATATGGAGCAGCTTAACCCTGAGTTAAGTTATATTGGTGCATACGCTATTCACCGCGGTAAGCAGATTGAACAAGATATTTGGAGCGTCGTTGGGGCTATTCAATGTTTTGATATTAGCGAAGAAGTGATGATGCGCTATCAACTGTTAACTCAATAACGGATGTCTATTGCCATTTATTCATATCGCTTGTGCTAAAGCATATGGATAAAACAGAAAAACATTAAAAATAGAAACCTAAGTTTGAAACGAATAAACAGCAAAAAGGGGAGCCTGATTTATCGGGCTCCCCTTTTTATTATATGTCTTGAGTTTTAGCTCTGAGTTGAAACTACCGTTACTTTAATTATTTCTATTTCAATCGCTTTTACTTTAACCGCTTTTATTTCAACCAATGAAGCATACAGTCTAAACCAGAATGGCTAATGCTAGAATCAGCTTTGGCAAGTACTAGTGGTTTTGCTTTGTATGCAACACCAAGGTGTGCTGCTGCCATCATGACTAAGTCATTGGCACCATCACCCATAGCGACTGTTTGCGTTGGGGCAATATTGAATTCCTTAGCAAGTTCTTGCAGTACATCGGCTTTAACTTGTGCATCAACAATAACACCAAGTACTTTGCCTGTTAGTTTACCATCGACGATCTCAAGCGTGTTCGCTCGAGCAGCATCTAATTGCAGCGTATTCTTTAAGTGATCAGCGAAATACGTAAAGCCGCCAGATGCAATCGCTATTCTCCAATTATGCGCCTTAAGTGCTTCGATTAATGTGGTTAACCCAGGCATTAGTGGAATATCTTTAGCGACGTCGGCGAGAATTGATTCCGGCGCATCTTCAAGTGTCGCAACGCGTTGGTTAAGGCTTTCGGCAAAATCTAACTTACCCTGCATTGCTTCTTCTGTTACGGCAGCAACCTGTTCGCCAACACCTGCAAGTTTGGCAATTTCATCAATACATTCAATTTCAATGGTTGTAGAGTCCATATCCATTACCAACAAACCAGGTGATGACAAGCTTGGTGCTTGCTCTACAATCGCAGCTTCAATTTTTTCGTCAAGGCAGATGGTTACTAAAGCTTTACGAGCTTGAGTTAAGTCTTCACAGACAACATTGAAGCGTACACTCGTTAGATTATTTCTTTCGTTTACTGAACTTAATTGGCTCGGGGCAAGCTGGCATTGTTCAAAAATGTTAGAAAGCACAGCTATTTTAATGTCGCTGAAAACAACCAGTTCAGTACTGCTAGATGCTGTTTCGGTAGCATCTAAATTAATGCATGACTCACCAAGGGTAACTGCGAGTGGCGCCCTTAGGTTGTTGTTATTAAGAACATGTTCAAGCGTTAATGTGTCTTGTGCATTTAAGGTTATCGGTAAATCAGCTGTAGCCACGGAAATTCCTATTTATTATTTTCAAACAAGCCTTTAGCCACTATAGTGTACGTAAGAGAACGGTTTAACCAGTTAGACTATTAGTTGCTAGTTGTTATGACGCAAACAGAAGTGCCTTTATACCCTAAAATTTCACCGATATATAATAAAATTCTGCAATTAGCTATCGCAATTGTGTTGATTGTCTTATTGATGAATTTTTTATCGCAATTTCATTCTCAACAGATACAAACGGTTGAGCGCCAGCAAGACACCATCAGCAATGATTATGTCGAACAAGCGGCTAGCACGTTACTTGTGTTGTTAGTATCAGATGAAAAGCATTTAGTGAAGCAGCAGATAGAGCAACTTGCCAAACCTGAAAAAGTGTTTTCAGTGGTGCTATACGATGAAACAGGCCAAACAATCGAACGTGCTGGTGAGGACGTTACCGTTAATGCCTTATACGGAGCGAAAGGCCTGAGTGATGATAGAAGCCATAGTTTGGCACCGTACTTTATCGAATTGCGTAGCGATAAGCTCTATGGTTATCTGCAGATGACTATTACTAAAGACGCGTGGCAAAAAGAACTCGGCGAGTCGAATCAATCATCGCAGGAAAATTTGCGCATTATGTTGCTGCTTGCTGGGATTGTAGGATTCTTGCTAACGCGTGGCTTGAGCCGCTTTAGTCGCCAGGGCTTTAGGCTAAAGAAAGGGAAATAGCGAGTAATTCAAGGGGCAGTATATACTCAGCCAGAAAAGAACACTTGGTCTACATTGCGCTCAGTTTGATAAGCAATTTCTGCTTCAGTTTCTTCTCTTATAGCTGATAGTGCCGCCAACACATTGCTTAATTGCTTAGGGTGGTTGGGCTCGCCTTGAAATCCTGATAGTGGCATAGCCGGCGCATCTGTCTCTAATACCAGACTTTCCAATGGCAATCTTCTTACTGCTTTTATCGTTTTCTGCGCTCTTTCATAGGTGATTGTAGCGCCGATACCGAGTTTAAACCCTAGGTCGATGTATTGTGTGGCTTGTTGATAACTCCCAGAAAAAGCATGAATAATACCACCTCTAGGTACTCGATATTGCTTTATACATGAGAGTACCTCTGGGTGAGATCGTCTGTGATGAACAATAATTGGGAGGTCATGGTTCACGGCTAGTTGGAGCTGCTGCTCAAAAACGTCGATTTGATCAGGCATATTGTCTTGCTCTAATGCAATTTTTCCGTCTATCCCTGCTTCACCAACGGCGACAACTTGCGATCGATTTAATGTCAGTAACTTATCCAGAGCCTTTATGCTGTAGCTATCGTCACTTTGTTTAGCATCGTTTAAAAACCAAGGGTGAATGCCCAGAGCAGAGTAGAGATTCGGTGATTCGTGGGCTATCGCTAGAGAAGAGAGTGCTAATACCGATTGCCAGTTTTTGGGGCTGATACTCGGTATGATGATGCGATGAACACCTTGTTCAGTACAAGCAGTTAAAGTTTCCGCTAGTTGTTCGCTAAGCTCCGGAAAATCGAGGTGACAGTGAGTATCTGTGATTAACATAGCGACCTTATCCTTCTCACCACCTGTGCTGCTTAATATACTTTTATATCAGTATAAACTAAGCGCAATTTAGGTAAATTGAAACCCTTTGTACTTAGTACTCAATTAAAATTGAGGTTAGGGCGTGTTGAACTTTCGAGGTTGTTTTTGCAGCAATTTATGATGTTTTTATGCAAGGCTGAGCTTATGTTGTGTGGTTATTCCACATAAATAGGCGATAAAGACTTTGTGCTCCTGCAAAGTCACCTTACCCTAAATCCTTGTAGGGCAAAGCAGTAGAAAGGCATCATAAATGCTGTCCTAAGTTTGCAGTAAAAGGGATTCGTTTAAATGCACTTTTCTCATTGATGCCTGCATGGATGCAGGTACTAAGATTATGCAGGAGCATAATAATCGGTNCTTNCTCTGNGCGNAGAATAACTNTGCGTATCACAAGTGCCGCGATAAAAATGCATTTAATTCGAACAAAATCTAACCCTGAAAGATCAACACGCCCTGATAAGGCTGCCGGCTGCCTCATTTTTTATATAACGTTTGTAATTGCGAGCACTTATCGTGCAAGCACAGTTAAAAGGATATTTTCATGAGTTTAGGTGAACAATTAAAGCAATTTAGACTGGCTAAGAAATTAAGTCAGCCGGACTTAGCAGCCCTTGCTGGAATCGAGCAGTCGTATTTATCCAAGCTAGAGAACGATAAAGCGATACCCTCAAATGAGATACTGAGAAAGTTAACTTCCGCACTAGACATCAACTTATCGATGTTACTGGAAAAGTTATCACCAGAATCAATATCGGCAATTAAGCAATTGCCCGATGTTGAGGCGCTTGTAATGAAGCAACAGCAGCATAGCTTTAATAAACGCAGAAATTGGTTGTTGTGCTCAAGTGCCTTTATCGTGCTGGCGGTTACCTTATTTTTTATTGGTTACAGCAAACTGATTTTTTCTGAACTGGCGTATCAATATGAATCACCGGGCATCGTCAAAGAGGGAGAGCATAAGGGTATATTCCGAGATTGGGCACACCTGATTCCCGCGGGCGCAGAACAGCAATATTTACGTAATACTAAACGCATAGAGATGACGCAGCGCAGAGACGACCGGGTTATCCGCGTTGGTAGTTGGTTAGGTAACGAAATTGAAAAACCAGTGGAAGGTGGAGTGCGCTATTATGCTTTTGATAAAGAAGTATTAGTAGCTAATCCTGTCAATGCTTGGCTTCAAGCCATTGCCGTGATGATTTTTATGATAGGTGTCATGGGCTTTGTCTTAGAGCGGAAACTGTTTAAATAACAGTGCGCTAAAGCCTGCTTTTTCACTTGGCACCTTGTTTCAGATGCAAGTGAATAGCTAAGCGCATACCTCTGGCTTACCACAGACTTAACGCAGATTTCCTGCTTTTGGACGAGATTGTCCTGACAAACTATGGGCATTGCTCTAATCTGCTTATCGTTAATGACAACGGTAGGCAGATCTAATGAAAAAAATAATAGCGCATTGCTTAGCTCTTTTTATATCGAAAATGTTCGTAGCGAACACGTTAATGACGAAGGTGCTCATCATGAGCACGCTGATCACAGTGTCAGCACAAGCCGGTGAGTTTAAGCGAAGTATCGAGATTGATACCAGTAGCACCACGAGTCACACGACTAAAATTAAAGGTAAGAAAGTAAGCTATTCTGCGACAACTGGTACACAGCCAGTTTGGAATAGTGAAGGCGACCCAACTGCCACACTGTTCTATACCTATTACCAACGTACAGATGTCAAAGATAAAAGCTCCCGTCCTCTGCTTATTTCATTTAACGGTGGACCTGGCTCGGCTTCAGTTTGGATGCATGTTGCCTATACAGGGCCTCGCGTGCTTAATGTTGATGACGAGGGCTACCCGCTACAACCTTACGGTGTGAAAACCAATCCTTACTCTGTGTTAGATGTAGCTGACATCGTATTCGTTAACCCTGTGAATACAGGTTATTCTCGTGTTCTGCCAAACAAAGATGGCAAGATGCCCAGCAAAGAGCAGCAAAAAAAGATGTTCTTTGGCGTTAATGCTGATGTTAAGTACTTAGCTGAATGGATAACCACCTTTGTCAGCCGCAATGAACGCTGGCGTTCACCGAAGTACTTAATTGGTGAAAGTTACGGTACTACACGTGTTTCAGGGTTGGCATTGGAGTTACAAAACCGACAGTGGATGTACCTTAATGGCGTCGTATTGGTGTCACCAACAGACATAGGTATTGAACGCAATGGCCCAGTAAAAGCAGCCAACCGCTTACCTTATTTTGCAGCAGCAGCTTGGTACCACAATGCACTTGATAGTGATTTACAAAGTAGAGATTTAACTGAGTTCTTACCTGAAGTTGAAGCATTCACCATCAATGAATACATACCAGCCTTAGCAAAAGGTGGGTTTATTTCATCAGAAGAGAAGCAAGAAATTGCTGAGAAGGTTAGCCGTTACTCAGGGCTTTCAATTGAAGACGTATTAGGAAGCAACTTAGACATTGCCAACAGTTACTTTTGGAAGGCACTACTCAGAGATCGCAAGCAAACAGTAGGGCGTTTAGATTCTCGTTACTTGGGTATAGACAAGAAAACAGTTGGTGCGCGTCCAGATTACAATGCCGAACTAACGTCGTGGCTGCACAGTTTTACGCCAGCGATAAACCACTACTTAAGAAACGAACTAGAATACAAAACCGACGTGAAATACAACATGTTTGGCCCAGTTCGCTCTTGGGATCGCTCTAATAACAAAACAGGCGAGAACTTACGTCAAGCCATGGCGCAAAATCCGTACTTAAATGTGTTGATTCAGGCGGGCTATTATGACGGTGCGACTAACTACTTTGATGCGAAATATACAATGTGGCAGTTAGACCCAAGTGGCCAAATGAAAGATCGGTTGTCGTTTGAAGGTTATCGCAGTGGCCATATGATGTACTTGCGTTATGAAGACTTGCGCGATTCTAATCAGCACTTAAGAGAGTTTATTTTAAATTCACTGCCTGCTAAGGACGAAGCGGCTAAATATTAAGGTACAAGTTGGAAGGAAGTTGGCAGCCGATTAAGCTAGGCTGCCAGCTAAATGAAGAATTGCTTAGCTTTCTTCAGAAGTAGTATTCTTATCTTCGAGTGCTGCTAAGCGCTGTTCTAAATCTGCGATAGTGGCTTCCATAGCTGCTAACTTACTACGTGTTTTGATTAGCACCTGTGTTTGCACATCAAATTCTTCACGAGTCACTACATCTAGTTGTGATAGCTTACGCTGTAAAACCGTTTTGGTTTTGTCTTCTAAATCGTTCGCCATTGACTTTAGACCTGGCGGAATTGAGTCTGTGACTTGTTTTGCGATTTCTTCAATTTTTTTTGCGTTGATCATAGTAATTGCCTCGACTTACATACCGACATTGTAAACAAAACTTCGCCGCTTAACATAAAAAATTATTGGAGATGCTGTGGTTTATTACTGCTGTCGTCGGGAAAAAGCGGTAAAATTGCGATCTTGTGTCGAAATCTAGTGTTTGAGCGTTAATTAATGAAGTTAAACCCCCGTCAGGAAGAAGCAAAAAATTATGTCAGTGGCCCGTGTTTGGTACTTGCTGGCGCAGGTAGCGGTAAAACCGGTGTTATCTGTCAGAAAATTGCATACCTGATTCAAAAGTGTGGCTACAAGGCTAGGAATATTGCGGCGGTAACCTTCACCAACAAAGCGGCTCGTGAAATGAAAGAGCGTGTCGCGAATATGCTCGGCCGAGACTTAACGCGTGGCTTAACGGTATCTACATTCCACTCACTGGGGCTGGATATTGTTCGTAGAGAAATAAAAACCTTAGGTTATAAGCCTGGTTTTACGCTATTTGATGATCAAGATACGCTGGCATTACTTAAGGAGTTAACTGAACAGGAACTCGATGGCGACAAAGATTTGTTAAACAAGTTGCAGATGATGATTTCCAATTGGAAGAACGACTTACTGTTGCCAGACCAAGTGCTAAAGCAAGCTGCTGACGCCGATACTGCGGAATATGCAGAGTTTTATCAGCGCTATCATTTGCACATGAAAGCCTATAACGCACTCGACTTTGATGATTTAATTTTAATACCTACCTTGTTGCTTAAGCACTATCCAGAAGTACGCAGTCGCTGGCAGAAAAAAATTCAGTACATGCTCGTAGATGAGTATCAAGATACTAATGCCAGCCAATACGAACTGGTTAAATTGATCACCGGCGAGCGTGGCCGTTTAACAGTAGTAGGGGACGACGACCAGTCTATCTATTCGTGGCGTGGTGCAAAGCCGCAAAACCTTGTTTTGCTTGGGCAAGACTATCCGAACTTGAGGCTTATCAAGCTGGAGCAAAACTATCGCTCTAGTGGTCGTATTCTTCACTGTGCGAATATTCTGATCGCTAATAACCCACATGTTTATGACAAGGCCTTGTTCAGCGAGCACGATTACGGTTTGCCAATTCGTGTGGTGCAAACGCGTAATGAAGAGCACGAAGTAGAACGCGTTGTTGGTGAGCTTATCGGTCACCGCTTTATGAACAAGACGCACTACAAAGATTACGCGATTTTGTATCGAGGTAACCACCAGTCTCGATTGCTTGAAAAAGCGCTGATGACTAACCGTATCCCATATAAAATTAGTGGTGGTACGTCATTTTTCTCTCGCGCTGAAATTAAAGACATTATGGCGTACTTGCGCCTGCTGGTTAACCCTGATGACGACAATGCGTTTTTACGCGTGGTGAATGTACCTAAGCGTGAGTTAGGACCTGCAACATTAGAAAAGCTGGGTAACTATGCTAACAAACGTCAAATCAGTATGTTCGCGGCCAGCTTTGAGATGGGGCTCGAGCAAACGTTGACGGGGCGCGGCCTTCATAATTTGCAGAAGTTTACTCGTTGGTTGGTTGAGACTGCAGATAATTCGCAGCGCGGCGATACACCGGCAGTGTTACGCTCAATGATTCGTGAAATGAACTATGAAGACTATCTCTATGATACGTCGGCAAGTGCCAAAGCGGCAGAGATGCGGATGAAAAACGTGACTCAGCTATTTAGCTGGGTAACGCAAATGCTTGAGGGTGATGAACTAGACGAACCGATGGCCTTGCCTCAAGTTGTGTCGCGCTTAACGTTGCGAGACATGATGGAACGTAATGAAGAAGAAGAGTTTGCAGACCAAGTGCAATTGATGACACTTCATGCTTCAAAAGGTCTTGAGTTTCCTTATGTATTCTTGATTGGTATGGAAGAGAATTTACTGCCGCACCAAACTAGCATTGACGAGAATAATGTTGAAGAGGAGCGCCGCCTTGCATACGTAGGTGTAACACGTGCAAAAAGAGAACTCATTTGCACTTATGCCAGAGAGCGCCGCCAGTTTGGTGAAGTCTCTCGTACCGAGCCAAGCCGATTCTTATATGAGATGCCGCAAGAAGATTTAATATGGGAAACCGAGAAATCTAAAAAGACGCAAGAGCAAAAGCAACAAACGGCGAAGGCTGGGGTTGCTAATTTAAGAGAACTTTTAAAGAAAAAGTAGCCCTAGCGTGTCAACAATTAGCGCGACTCTTTAGAATCTTTAAGCCATTGCCGATTAAATTCTATGAGCGCGCTAGTAATTTTACCTTGTCGTTTTAATTCGTTGAGTTTGCGATCAAATTGTTCAACGATATGCGGGCATTTTCCCGCGTAGGCATGGGTGAAAGCGTTGTGTACCAATTGCCCTTCAAAACTGAGTGCTACCTCAAAATTTTCGCTTAAATCATTGGCTTGAATATAGTCTTCTGCCACGAACAGCCCGATAACAAAATAGTCAGTTCTTTTGAGTGATAGCATGTCGAAGTTGTGATCAATCCCCATGATATGCTGCATATTGGACTGTTTATCAATAAAGCTATCGATTTCATCACCGTGCTTATCACCAGCATTTATGCTGCCGAGTCTAGTCGACAAATCGGAGAGTCGATTTATGTTCGAAGACTCGCCTTTTCTCATGTAAACAACCACAGGGTTATTGCTGAACGCTGTGTCAGTAAATGTTAAGTATTGCTGCCGTTCGACACTGTTCTTAAGAGCAGGAATGAAGTCTATTTTTCCGAGTTCTGCAGTTCTTAATACGCGTTTCCAAGGACCTCGATAATCTACATTGGCCGCAATGCCTAATCCTTCAAAAATTTGCTTACTTATCTCGATTGAGGCACCAGTGAGTTGGTCGCCTTCTTTCCAATGAAAAGGAGGGTAGTTAGGGTGAGCGGATACATTGATTTGCCGACAGGATTCGTCTTCAACGGCATTACTGGAATAACTCGATAACAAAACGAGTATCAGGAAAAGCTTTTTGTACATCATAAAGAGGTTGGTGTGGTAACCCAGTAAGATTTTCGAGTGAAGCTAGAACCAACTATATATCAAGGGTCCACACTATCCAAATTTGATGTTGATTTTATGTAAAATATTGCGGTTAAGGCTAAAAATAGGGGCCATAGCTTTAACACTGTGCCCCGTTCCCGAACTAAATTACTTTGCCATCAAAGATGCCGTTTTCGGGTTTGCCAACAGGTCAGCAAAAACCTTCCAACGCGCTGCATGGTCACCGTTTGCTGTTTCTCTATCGACGTATTTTTTAACTAAGTCTTGGCCAAGATTGTAGTTGATGACGTACGCTCGATGAGCTTCGATAAAACCAATACGCTGTGTCGATTTTTCTTCGCTCGATAGCGCATATTTCATTAACAGTGCGATGGCGTTATCTTTGTCTATTTCACCGTCTAAGTATCGCTGAGCGACCATATTGTCTGCGTAGGAAAGTAAAGATAATTTGTCTTCAACTTGGTAGTAGTTTTCAACTTGGCTGACGTCTAGACCTGCAAGTGGAAATAGCACTTCTTTTTCAAAGGCGAGTCGCTCTTCTACTGGGAATGCGACGTTAATACCGTAATTGGCGCTGCCTTCTGCGAGCAATGACATCGGTGAATAAAGTGGATAAATGCTGTATTCAATCCAGCCCATTTTGTCGACTAAGTGTTGTTCCATTTGAGAGTTAAATACGTGATGGCCTGGATAACCTTCGTGGCTGGCAAGATCGATGGCACGTTCTATATAGATAGGAAAGTCAGTGTTTAACTGAATGAGACTGAAATTATTACCTTGGTACCAGTTGTAGCCACTCCATACTTTGTCGGTGACGTACTCGATGGTAAAGCTCTCGTTCTCAGGCAGGCTAATATAGTGTTTGGTGCGCTTGCGTGCCTCGTCGATGGCGGCCACAAAGACGGTATCTAACTTATCGATAGGGATAACAAACTGGCTTTTAAAGTCATTCAAGCGCGTATTGATATCGCCTTTACCTGGCAGTAAAGCATCAAGCTCAGCTAGTGCTAGATCTAAATCTTGCTCGGTAACCTTTGGTGAAACAGCGTCGTAGAGCCCTCGTGACTCATCGTTAAATTTTATGTCCTCACCATTTTGTAGACGAATGAATACGCCGACAGAGTTAAGCTGAATCGCGAGAAAATCTTTTCGTAATGTTAAATCTTCAGCAACATCAATGCTGGCTAACTTTTGACTTAATAGCTCAACTTCCTTTAGCAAAGCCGGCAGTGGCTTCTTGGTGCTTGCTTCTTTCCATTCTTTCGGCCCGTAATAAGCATCAATATAGTAAGGATGGTGATGTCCTACATCGAGGATAAGCTTCACATAGCTTTCTGCCAGCGCATTAAGCCCTTGAAGCTCTGCTGGTTCAGTTTTTGCTTCGATTGAGAGTAAAGTACTTGAATGTTCTATATTCATGGAAGGCTCTTGAGCTTTACTTGTATTACTATCGGTTACATCGCTACATGCTGTAACGGAAGTTATAAGTAAAGGTACGAGCGTGGCAGCTAAAACGGATTTAACAGAAAGCATTTTAAAGATGGGTGTCCTATTGTCTTAAAGTTGTGGGTAAAGCAAGAATTCACTTTCAATGCGCTCATCATTGAGCAGTTTGGTGAGATTATCAATGGTTGTTTGGGCGATAGTGCTCAGTGCTTCCTCGGTGAAAAAGCCTTGATGTCCGGTAATGAGCACGTTGGGAAACGTTGATAATCGGGTAAATATGTCGTCTTGCATAATCTCACCAGAAAGATTTTCAAAGAACAAGTTACTTTCTAGCTCATATACATCGATCCCTAAGTAGACTAAATGTTTGCTTTTTAGTGCGTCAATTACGGCTTTAGAATCAATAAGGCCACCACGTGAGGTGTTAATAAGCATGGCGTTAGGCTTAACTAAAGCCAAAGTTTCTTGATTAATAATATGGTGGGTTGCCGGCAGTGGACAATGCAAACTAATAATATCGGACGATTTAAATAACTGTTCTTGATTAACATACTGGCAACCGAGCGCGATAGCAGCATCATTTGGTGCAGGGTCCAAGCACAATATTTTGCAACCAAATCCAACGAGAATTTTGATTGTAGCAAGCCCGATATTGCCGGTGCCAATAATGCCGACGGTTTTACCGTGCAGGGTAAAGCCCATGAGTCCATCAAGGGCAAAGTTATCTTCGCGAATACGGTTATAGGCCTTGTGGAATTTTCGACTTAGCGTCAGCATCAAACCCACAGTATGTTCCGCAACAGCTTCTGGCGAGTATTCGGGCACGCGGCAAATATTCATACCCAGCGACTTAGCTGTTGGCATATCGATATTGTTAAACCCTGCACACCTTAGCGCAATGGTATGAATGCCAAAGCTTTTTAACTGAGTAAGTGTCGCCTTGTCTGCTTGGTCGTTAACAAAGATGCAGACGGCGTCGAAATTCTTGGCCAGTTCAACAGTATCGGCAGTTAACTTCGTATCAAAAAAACTAAATGAGAGTTTGTTGTCTTGATTGAAACGCTGAAAAAAACTTGGTCATATTGCTTAGAGCTAAACACGGCGACTTGATGCATGTTTGATCCTTGGTATCAACAATGTTGGCATAAGTGTGACTTACTTATCTCACTTCCGCCATGGTCTATGGATGAAGTTTTTTTGACTAAGGTCAGCAATTATCGCATTAGGGCGTGTTGACCTTTCAGGGTTAAATTTTGTTCGAATTAAATGCATTTAAACGAATCCCTTTTACTACATATTTAGGACAGCATTTATGATGCCTTTCTACTACGTTGCCCTACAAGGATGTAGGGTAAGGTGACTTTGCAGGAGCACAAAGTCTTTATCGCTTATTTATGTGGAATAACCACACGACATAAGCTCTGCCTTGTATAAAAACATCATAAATTGCTGCAAAAACAACCTCGAAAGATCAACACGCCCTAGTCATTTCAAGTGGATGGGGTCCTGATTTAATTGTAAAGCTAGGCGTTAGAGTATTGCTCTCGATTGCCTAGCCAGCGCAGAATAATTGCTTCTGCTTGCTCTGGGTGTTGCTTCCACAACTGATAAGCGTGTTGTTGAACTTCAGGGATGATGTCTTGATCACGAACTAAGTCCGCTATCTTTAAGTCAGCGAGTCCTGTTTGTTTTGTCCCAAGCAATTCACCTGGTCCACGAATCTCTAAATCTTTCTGCGCAATGACAAAGCCGTCATTACTCTCGCGAAGCACACCTAATCGCTTGGTCGCTGTTTTCGATAGGGGCGATTTATACATCAATACACAGTGAGAAGCGATAGAGCCTCGACCAACGCGGCCGCGTAATTGGTGAAGTTGGGCTAACCCTAGTCGTTCAGGGTTTTCTATTACCATCAAGCTGGAGTTAGGCACATCAACACCAACTTCAATCACCGTTGTTGCGACTAATAAATGCAGCTCACCTTCTTTAAAGCTGTCCATTACCGCTTGTTTTTCTGCAGGCTTCATTCGTCCATGGACAAGGCCGACCTTTAATTCCGGTAAACTTTCTTGCAGATAAGTCGCGGTATCTTCTGCTGCTTGGCATTGCAGTACTTCAGACTCTTCAATTAAGGTACATACCCAATAAGCTTGGCGATTGTCATTAAGGCACGACTCGCGAATTCGCTCGATAACATCATCTCGACGAGTATCAGGTAGGGCAACGGTTTTGATCGGGGTTCTGCCTGGCGGCAGTTCATCAATAATCGAAGTATCTAAATCAGCATAGGCGGTCATCGCCAAGGTTCTAGGAATAGGAGTTGCCGTCATGATGAGCTGATGCGGGTATTTGTTATCAAATGCACCTTTCTCGCGTAGCGCGAGGCGTTGATGGACACCAAATCTGTGCTGCTCATCAATGATAATGAGAGCTAACTTATGAAACTGCACCTGATCTTGGAACAACGCATGTGTACCCACAGCCATTTGCACAGTACCGTCGGCTATTTTTTCCAATGCTTGGTTACGGGCTTTACCTTTGGTTTTACCTGCTAACCAGCCAACCGTAATACCCAGTGGTTCAAACCAGCGTTGAAAGTTAATGGCATGCTGCTCTGCCAATATTTCCGTGGGTGCCATTAGTGCCACTTGATAGCCCTGTCCGATCGCGGTGATCGCAGAGAGTGCTGCGACGAGGGTTTTTCCTGAGCCAACGTCACCTTGCACTAAACGCATCATAGGCACAGGTTTGGCAAGGTCTCGACGCACCTCTTCAACAACACGTGCTTGTGCACTCGTTGGACTAAAGGGTAAGGTGGATAAGAACCCGTCATTAAGCTTTTCGTCTGCGCTGAGAGTGACAGCGTCATGCTTATCCGCAGATTGCCTTAGCTTGAGCATACTTAAATTATGCGCAAGTAATTCCTCTTTAATGAGTCTGAGCTGAGCAGGATGTTTACCGTTTTCTATTTGCTCGGTAGACACGTCAGGTGGTGGACGATGAATTAATTGCAGTGCTTCGGCAAGCGTATATGGTTCATTTAAAAACTGCGGCGGTAAAAGCTCTTCAACACTACCGTAGCGCAGTCGCTCCAATGCTTGTTCACTGATATTGCGCAGCGAGATTTGTCGCAAACCATCGGTTGTTGGATAAACGGGTGTTAAGGTTTCTTCAACTGGTGTCAGTTCTTGGTCTTTATCCAGTTGTTTGTATTCAGGGTGAACAATTTGGTAGCTTCTCGGTCCGCGCTGCACTTCACCGTAGCAGCGAATTTCAGTACCAATGGCGAGCGCATTTTTTTGAGCAGCTGAGAAATGGAAGAAGCGCAAATCTATGCTGCCAGTGCCGTCATTAACGGTCACAACCAACATGCGTCTTCTGCCAAGAACTACTTGATTGTTAGTAATTTCACCGATGATATTGGTGTAGATACCAGGCATAAGATCGCGAATAGCGGTTATGCGTGTGCGATCTTCATACCGTAAGGGCAAGTGAAACAGTAAATCCTGTACTGAATACAAGCCAAGCTTTTCAAACTTTTGTGCCATGGCAGGACCAACGCCTTTCAAAGAGGCGATGGTTAACTGTGCTAAGTTCGTGAGTCCTTTCGCTGACGTCTGAGTCATGGCTTAGTCGTTATCGAGCGCCGCCCAAGCTTCTTGTGTCATTTGCATTTGTTGCCACCATTCATCAGGTGCAACGATTTGGCCTTCTTCATCGATTTGTGGATAAGGCAAGCCTTTGGCTTTACATGCGGTAGCGAAAATCGGGTGGCCACCTTCAAATAGCATGCGCTGGCGAATCTGTTCGCTAATCGTTGATTTGTTGTACATGCCAGCTAGCTCACGTTGGCGCTGCGCTTCGTACAGTACCACGGCATTGGCTACTGAAACGTTTAGTGATTGCACCATTCCCACCATTGGAATGACAATATCTTGATCGGCAAGTTCTTTAGCAACATCTGATGCGCCAAACTTTTCTTGGCCAAGAATAATTGCCGTTGGCTTGGTGTAGTCAACTTCTCGGAAGTCGACCGCCGTATCAGAAAGATTAGTAACCAACACCTGCATATCTTGACGTTTAAGTTCAGCAATCGCGTCAACCGTGCTTGTGTAGTTGTGAACATCAACCCAATTTTGACTGCCAGCTGCAATGCCGCCTGACGCGCGCATTTGCTCGTTTTTCCACACCGCATGAACGGCACTCACACCAATAGCGTCACAGGTTCTTACTACTGCTGCTAAGTTGTGTGCTTTGTGCACCCCTTCCATACAAACCGTTAAGTCTGGCTGACGGTGATTGAGCATGTTGTTGATTCGTTGGAGTCTTTCTGGCGTCATCTTTATTCGTTCTTCACATTAATACTGCGTTATATTTTAATTTTACCTCAATCACGTACTCTTTGTACGTTCATAAGTGAAAATTAAAAAAAGCCTTGTCTAAATGGGAATAACTTTGAAAGTACCGATTTAGTGGCGGCTTTTAAAATGTTTAGTAAACATTTATTTATTGAAAGCTCTTGGCAGAGCGAGGTGAGCTAAATTAGCTTTAATGTATTGTCACGCTAATCTAGCTTCTCCGGCTTGATAAAATTTAGGCCGGGTTTGGAATTTCCATGATACCGTCAATTTCAATGTCTACACCTTTTGGAAGTGCAGAAATTTGAATCGCAGCGCGTGCAGGGTATGGTTCTTTGAAGTACTTGCTCATAATCTCATTAACCGTAGCGAAGTTCGCTAAGTCAGTCATAAAGATGTTTACTTTTACCATGTCGTTAATTGAACCGCCCGCCGCTTCACATACCGCAACTAGGTTTTTAAATACTTGCTCTGTTTGCTCAGCAAAACCACCTTCAACAACTTCCATTGTTTCTGGTACTAATGGGATCTGACCTGATAAATAAACAGTATTTGTTACTTTAACCGCTTGGCTGTAGGTGCCGATTGCGCTAGGGGCTTTGTCTGTTGATACAATTGTTTTCATAGCTTTCCTGTTCTTTTAGGGTCTGTTTATCTTTGTTTAATAATTCTGCTGAGAGATAGAATGGCTTTAATCAAGGCCAAAATTGTGTCATTTAGTCATCTAAATTAACGATTTTTAACGCAGAGTAAAGTGATTTTAGCCTCAGCCCTTCGGGCAATGGCTATTTTTAACGCTAGCGGCATTAGCTTTCACTCATTTGGAATGACCAAACTACGTTCATGCTGCTTTGCCATCATTAAAAATAGCCTGTTGCAGAAAACATAAACAAAGGTCAACAGACCCTATTTATTTCTAATAACTTTTTGCACGTCGACCATGACTTTGATTTTGCGAATAATATCGGCAAGGTGAACACGGTCGCGACAGGTAATTTCCATGTCGATGGCATAAAGTCCGGTATCTTTTTCGCCAGAGTTGAGGGAGTGCACGTTTGATTCACATTTAGCAACGACATTTGTTAGTGCTGCTAATGCACCTTGATGGTTAACTATCTCAACTCTCAGTTTGGCGATAAATTCTTTATCAATATCGCTGTCCCATTTCACTGGGAATAGTTTGCTGTCGTGCGCTTTAACATTACGACAACCAGATTGGTGAACGATCAGTCCTTTACCTGGGCTTAAGTAAGCAAGGATACTGTCACCAGGAATTGGACGGCAACATTTGCTGTAAGTCACCAACATTCCTTCAGTACCCTTAATCGGCATCTTCTGTTTGTTGGTATGTGAGTCTTCACTATCGTCAGTAAACTCGTTAGTTAAGCGTCTTGCAATACCAATACTTAACGCATTACCTAGTCCAATATTGACCAGTAACTCATCAAATGTCGTATTACCTGTTTGCTCAACTACCTCATCGATTTTCTCTTGTGGGATATCGTCTAGTTTCGTTGAACCTAGTGCGTGGCTAAGCAGTCGTAAACCAAGCGCTTGAGATTCATTGCGCTCTTGTGAGCGTAGGTAGTTACGAATTTGCAGGCGTGCTTTAGCGGTAACAACAAAGTTTAGCCAAGTTGCATTTGGACGTGCCGCTGATGAGGTAATAACCTCAATGGTTTGTCCGGAGTCGATTGGTTGGCTTAGCGGATAAGGCTTGCGGTCAACTTTACAGCCAACACACGAGTCACCGACATCAGTATGTACCGCGTAAGCGAAATCAACCGCTGTCGCGCCCATAGGTAATTCAATAATGCGACCATCTGGGGTGAATACGTAGATCTCTTCTGGGAATAAGTCTGATTTTACGTTCTCGATAAATTCGAACGAGCTACCTGCGCTTTGCTGAAGCTCTAAAATACTTTGCATCCAACGGCGCGCTTTCATTTGTGCGGTAGTACCGCTGTTGTCGCCATCTTGTTTATACAACCAGTGCGCCGCAACACCTTTATCAGCCATTTGATCCATATCTTGGGTACGGATTTGAATCTCAACAGGAATACCATGCGGACCTACTAACGATGTATGTAACGACTGGTAACCGTTAGTTTTAGGAATCGCAATGTAGTCTTTAAATCGGGTTTCAATCGGCTTGAACAAGTTGTGAACTGCACCAAGTGCACGATAACAATCGTCAATCTTGTCAACAATGACACGGAAGGCGTAGATGTCCATAACTTCATTGAACATCAGCTCTTTGTTGAGCATTTTGCGATAAATTGAGTAGAGGTGCTTTTCACGGCCTTTTACTTGGGCATGAATGCCCACTTCTTCAAGGCGTTGTTCAATTTCACCGTGAATATTATTGATGATTTCTTTACGGTTACCGCGCGCTTGTTTAACGGCAGAACGCAATGCCTTAGAGCGCATAGGGTAGAGGGCTTCAAAGCCTAATACTTCAAGCTCACTCTTGATGTCGTGAATACCTAAGCGATTAGCGATTGGTGCGTAAATCTCTAGGGTTTCTCTGGCAATTCTACGTCGCTTTTCAGGGCGCAATGACTCGAGGGTTCGCATATTGTGGGTGCGATCGGCAAGCTTGATTAAGATTACGCGAATGTCTTTGGTCATTGCCAAAATCATTTTGCGGAAGTTTTCCGCTTGCATCTCTTCTTTATTGTCAAACTTAAGCTTGTCGAGTTTACTAACGCCTTCAACTAGTTCTGCAACAGTAGAGCCAAACTGCTCTGCAAGCTCGTCTTTGGTTGTCTCAGTATCTTCAATGACATCGTGCAGTAGCGCCGCCATTAAGGTTTCATGGTCGAGGTGCATTTTCGCCAAATTCAAGGCGACGGCAACAGGGTGCGTAATATACGGGTCGCCACTTGAACGCATTTGTCCTTCATGAGCATCGCGAGCAACAATAAACGCTTGCTTGAGCAAGTCGATTTGCACTTTTGATAAATAACTAGAGACAAACTCTTTTAAAGGTTCAAACAGATACACTTACCACTCCCAGAGTTAGAAGATATGATGATTACAGCGCTTAGCGGGAATAACCGTAGGATACGATTTATACAAATCGAAATAAAGCGTTAATCGTAACGTTGCTAATGAAAAATAGTAGACATAAAAAAACGCGTGAACTTTATTAAGTTGACGCGTTTTTCAGAGTATTGGCAGAGGATTAACCTTGCTGGCCACCAACGATTGCAGCAACTGCCGCTAATTCAGCTGATTCTTGCTGAACTTGTTCGTGACGATCAGCTTCATCCATGATGTCTGAAGTGATTAGGTTTTTCTCAATTTCACGTAAAGCTAATACAGTTGGCTTGTCATTTTCTAGCTCAACTAAAGGATCTTTACCACCCGTGGCAATTTGACGAGCACGACGTGATGCAACTAACACCAAGTCAAAGCGGTTGCCGATTTTTTCTACTGCATCTTCAACAGTTACGCGAGCCATGTAGCTACTCCACAATGATTAAATTCAAAAAATAGTCGGTAATTATATACCCATGGTACTTCGAAGTACAAGAATTCAGCGAGAATTAAACAGGATTTAGGCGAGGCATTAATTGCCGAGAATGGTATGCCCTTCTCAAAATTAATAACGACGCATTAATTCTGTTTAAACTTTCTAGAGGGGTTTGCAAAGCGCAAACATTATCTGTAATTCGAATCTGAAACATGTAATTTGAAGTTTCATGGGTATCTTGATCAATCATTAGCCAATAGATCGTTGAATAATTCTTGATGTTGTTTTACTTGCTGTGAACGTTTGAGTCGTTGATTGTTCACAATGGTTGTTAATTCGCCTAGCGCAGTGTCGAAATCGTCATTAACGATGATGTAATCAAATTCTTGGTAGTGTGAACACTCCGACTGTGCTTGCGCCATGCGATCTGCAATTACTTCATCATTGTCTTGGCCACGACCGCGTAGGCGGTTCTCAAGCTCTGCACGTGATGGTGGAGCGATAAATATCGTTGTAACTTCTGGCTTTTTCATGCGTACTTGCTGTGCACCTTGCCAGTCGATATCTAGGAATACATCAATACCTTTTGCCAGTTGTTCGTCTATTGCAGTTGCAGATGTGCCGTAATAATTGCCGAAAACTTCAGCGTGCTCGTAGAAAGTATCTGCGGCGATTTGCTGCTCAAACTCTATTTTGCTCACGAAGTGATAGTGAACACCGTTTTCTTCACCTGGGCGCATGTCACGCGTTGTCGTCGAAACCGACACTTGCATTGGGCGAGCAGAGTCTTGTTTAAGTAACGCTGTGATCAAACTTGATTTACCAGCACCGCTTGGCGCTGAAAGAATAAATAAGTTACCATCAACCATAGTGATTCCTGATGAAGTAAAACTGGGTAAATTTAATGGCGCGCACTATACCGAATTCCGCTGGTATTGTCTGCAATCACAAAAAATAACCAACAAAAAAGCCAGCGTTAACTGGCTTTTTTGTTCTTTGCTAAGCTCTTAGCAGTTTACAGTACTTTCGCAATTGACTGCGCTAAGTAGTCAACGTTGCTGTTTGCGATACCAGCAATGCTCATGCGGCTTGAGCCAACCATGTAGATGCTGTATTCATCTTGTAGCTGTTGTACTTGCTCTTGGGTAATGCCCAAGAATGAGAACATACCTTTTTGACGAACAATGTGGCTAAAGTCGCGCGTTACGCCGTTTTCAATTAGCTTTTCAACGATAAGTTGACGGTTACCGTTAATGCGATCGCGCATTTCTTTTAACTCGCCGTACCATTGGTGACGTAATTCGTCTGAGTTTAAAATGGTTTCAACAATAGCTGCACCATGTGCTGGTGGCATTGAGTAAATACAACGCACAACAGATAACAATACAGAGTTTGCGATATCTGACGCGGCAGCAGATTTACCAATAATCGTTGTTGCACCAATACGCTCACGGTATAAACCAAAGTTCTTAGAACATGAACTACATACGATCATTTCTTCAACGCTATCAGCCATTAAGCGTAAGCCGTAAGCATCTTCATCTAAACCATCGCCGAAGCCTTGGTAGGCCATGTCGATAACAGGAAGGAAGCCTTTTTCTTTCGCAACTTCAACAACTTGCTGCCATTGCTCTTGGCTTAAGTCCATACCACTTGGGTTGTGACAACAAGCGTGTAAAAGCACAGCATCGTCAGCGCTAACTTCTTTAAGCGCCGCTAACATACCATCAAAGTCTAACTTTTTATTTTCGTAGTCGTAATAAGGGTATGTTTTAACGGTTAGGCCAGCAGCACTGAATAAGCCCGTGTGGTTAGCCCAAGTTGGGTTACTTACCCAAATGGTTGTGCCCGCTTTACAAGAGCGAATGAATTCAGCGGCTACGCGCAATGCGCCTGTACCACCAGGTGTAGAAACAGTGCGAGCACGGTTTTCAGATAATACTTTGTGGTTACCGAAAATCAGTTTCGCCATCTCTTCGTTAAATAACGGCGAACCAGTAGGGCCAATGTATACTTTGGTATCTTCGTTATCGTGACGGTACTTCTCTGCGCTCTTCACACAATCTAGAATTGCTGTATGACCAGCTTCATCTTTATAAACACCAACGCCTAAATCGATTTTCTGTGGATTTGCGTCTTCACGATATTTTGCCAATAACCCTAAAATTGGATCGGCTGGCAAAGCCTTTAAGCTACCAAACATGACTCCATTTACCTTATTAGTTTGAGGAATAAAAACACTTGTAATAATCAAGTGTGTGAAAGCCTAAGCATAGCTATTTAGATGGCTAAATAAAAGCACAAAAATTATTATTTTATGCAAAAAAAGCATCAAAAAGCTTGGCAATATTTACACTGCTGGCAACCTTTGTCGACAGCAGTGAATTTATGGAGCCTTATCGCTTATCTATGTGGAGTTACCACACGACAAAAAACGGCTAAAGAACCTTGCTGACGGCAGCAATAAAACCAATAATACCGCCAAATACACCGCCCCAGACAACTAGCCAACCTAAGTGTTTGCGAATCATATCTTGGATAATTTCTTTAACTAATTGTGGCGTTAACTCGTTTAAGCGCTGCTCAATAATATTACTGACTTTGTCTTGCATGCTGGTGATATTCTTATCGCCTTCTAGTGATGCTCTTAATTGCTGGTTAAATTCAGGTGTTTGTGTGATTTCACCAACTGAAGTTTTCATGCGAGTAATAAAAGGTTCGCGCATTGGCTGAAGTGCTTCTTTGCCGCCGACCATCGCTAGCATACCGCCAAACGACGATTGTTCGATGACTTCAACTAAACCATCAAATGCTGGGTTTAGGTCAACATTGTCAATAACGGGCGTTAAATCGACTAACGAGGCTTGACCATCGCCCGAGGAAAGGAAGCGATCGATGTTTTCTTTGGTGAAAAACTGCGACATCATCAATTCGCGAATACCTACCTTAAACTCTTCAAAGCGGGCTGGAATTACGCCTGAGCCATAAAGACCTGGCACCTTTTCAAAAAGCATATGTACTGCAAGCCAGTTTGTGACAGCACCAGATAACGCAAATAGTCCAATCGAGAACAAAATGGGTTGCGCCAAGAAATGGCCTGCGAGTGTTAGCGCGAGCGCAATAAAATTGGTGATGCTACTTTTGTTCAATGTTGATTCCTAATGCCCACATACTGTTTGGCGGCAATGTTACCAATTCTATGGAATTACTGACAATAGTTGGTATTTAACTGTATTGAAAATGTATGCTAAAA
The DNA here is from genome assembly GCA_022448425.1 of Thalassotalea sp. Classification (GTDB taxonomy): domain Bacteria; phylum Pseudomonadota; class Gammaproteobacteria; order Enterobacterales; family Alteromonadaceae; genus Thalassotalea_F. The sequence continues at coordinate 38,900 of JAKVCY010000003.1, forward strand.
ACACGATGTTTAGTTAATGAATATTTAGCGCCAAAAACAATAGAAAAGCGAAATAGAGAATAACAAGAATGAAGCAATTATATAAATTAGTAACGTTTGCCACTCCTTTGATTTTGTCATCGGTCATATCAACACAGGTTTTTGCTGAAACAGAAAAGACTGAGGAGCTAAAAACTTCGAAGCAAAAAGTGGTAGAGGTCGAGGAAACTTGGCGTACAGTGCCAGCAGAACAATTAATGGTTATGACGCTGCCACATGGCAAAGTCGTTTTCGAATTGGCACCGCAGTTTTCTCCTCGACATGTAGAACATTTCACAACCCTAGCAGCAAAAGGGCATTACGATAGCAATAAGTTTTATCGTGTAATTGATGGCTTTGTTGCACAAGCAGGCCCGGATGAAGGGGAAGAAGGCAGCGCGAAGACTGAGAAAATGCTAGCGATGGAAAGTGAGTGGGCTTTCGATCAATCGCCATCTTTTTCGCTTGTGCAAGACAATGATTTATTCGCAGAAAAAACAGGATTTAGCGGTGGTTTTGCGGTTGCAGCAAGCGCTAGTGAAAACAAAGCATGGTTAGCCCATTGCCCAGGCGTGTTAGCAATGGCGCGTGGCAATGAAAAAGACAGCGCGACCAGCCATTTTTATATCACTAACGGTCAGGCGCCAAGATATCTTGATCGTATCATGACAATATTTGGCCGTGTCGTTTATGGCATGGAACATGTGCAATCGATTACTCGTACATCGGTGATTGAGGGCGACGAATCAGTAGATGTATCGGCTTACACGCCGATTGTCGCAATGAAGTTAATGAGTGATTTACCTAAAGAGCAACAGTTTACGATTCAAATTGAAAACACTGAATCAAAAGCCTTTGCGGATAAAGTGACAGCGCGTCGTAACCGTTCGCATGAGTTTTTCTATAAAAAGCCACCGCCGGTGTTAGATGTGTGCCAAGTGCCAGTTAGAGCAAAGCTTATTAAGTAATATACGGTTCAGAGTGTTCGGACTTAAACCCTAAGTTGAAAAAGAAAGTGCTATTGAACCTTTTGTCAGCTACTCACAAAACACTCAATAGCACCCATATGTAGGAGCAGTCTACAGCATAGTAAACTGCTCCTTTTTCGTTTTAGCTTAATTGCCCCAAATTGACGTCACAAAGTTAGGGTGATCGACAAATGGGTTGCGATTACCTTGATAAACTTGTGCAGCATCGTTTCGGTCGAGTTCTTTTTGACTTACCGGATCTTGGCTGTGCCAGCTAAGTAGCATGGTTAAGAACCAGTTTTCAAATACTTGGTTTGATGTACCATTCAGTACTGCATCGGCATAGCTTGAGTTTGACTCCCAACTTCCAATGCTCGACTGATAACGGGTCGCCATGTAGAAATAAGCGCGAGCAATATCGCCTTTAAACTCGTCAATTGGTTCGAATACCGTACCAGAATAACCAAGAGTAATAGCTGCTGAACCAAGTCTCGAACCGTTTTGAGAGGTAAATGTCGCTGAGCCTACCTCTCCATACGGGTAACTGCTGCGTTGGCTGTTGACATAGCCGTCAGTGGCAAAAATATGGTGAACGTCGGTATTCATTAGGTCGACATCACCGCCGAACCAAGAGCGTGGGAAGGAGTGTTCGCGGTTGTAACAGCTACTTTCACCATTATAGTTACCGCATTGGTCTGAGATCGCAGTGAACGAATAGGGGTCAGAACCATTCGGATTTTCAGAGTAGATATCTATAATCAAACCATTATTCTCGTAATAACTGTCACTTTCTTTGACCTCTTTGTTTCTCTGTGCTTTGCGGTAAGTTTTGTTTGCTTAATTGAGCGAGTTTTAGGCAGTTTTTTGAGTTGAGTAAGGATATAACTTTAAATAATAAGGAGGGATTGGCAGCAAATTGATTCCTGCACTCATAAACCGCAATTTGGCCTCTTACGTACTAGCACTTAAGGTAACAACATTTAAAAGGTGCATAAAGTGAGCACAGGACTGTTTCTGTTTACGTCTGATCTGCGAGTGCAAGACAACTTAGCGCTATTCGAAGCCGCTAGGCATCACAGACATTTGGTGCTTGCCTATGTCGATGATGATGCCGACAGAATAGCAGGGTCATTACAGGCGAAACCGCTGGGTCAGCACAGAAATGAGTTTATTCAGCAAGGCTTAGTTAATTTGGCTGTCGAACTAGAGGAGATGGGGCAGTATCTCGTTGTTACACATGGGAAGCTTGGTACCCAAGTTCGTAACTTGGTCAGTCAATATCAGGTCGATACGATTTACTACTCTCGCGCCAGTGACTTTAGAGGCCAACAACGACTGTCGTTATTGGCGCAGCAAATTCCTGAAGTTGTTTTTAAGGGAATTTGGCAGCATACCCTATATGCCGCTCATCAGCTGCCATTTGATATCAGCGATATACCGACAAGTTTTTCGAAGTTTCGCCGCAAACTAGAACAGGCTTTGCCTTCAGTATTAACTCCTCAGCAATTGATGAGTTTACCACCCCCGCCAAATGAGCTGGTCAAAGCGGGAATAACGTTGACGGATAACACGTCGATTAGTGAGTCCTTTGAAGGTGGCGCAGGTGCAGGCATTCGACACTTGGCCGGGTATTTTGATAGCGACTGTCCCAAAACGTACAAAGAAACGCGCAATGCACTGGACGAGTGGCAGTCATCCACAAAATTTAGCCCTTGGTTAGCGGCGGGGTGCCTGTCGCCTCGCCAGGTTTACCACGCACTAAAATCGTTTGAACAGGCGAGAGGTGAGAACGATTCTACCTACTGGATTTTCTTTGAATTGTTGTGGCGTGAGTACTTTCATTGGTACGCCTTGGATATCGGTGAAAAATTGTTTGAGTTTACTGGCGTTAGCGGACGTAAACCGTTAACAACGTTTCATGCAGAGCGGTTGATAAAATGGCAGCAAGGAATAACCCCGTATCCATTGGTCAATGCGATCATGCATCAGTTAAATGCCACTGGGTATATTTCTAATCGAGCTAGACAAATTGCTGCTAGTGCACTTGTTAATGAGCTATCGATTGATTGGCGCTATGGCGCTGCGTATTTCCAACAAGAGCTTATCGATTACGATACGGCGATTAATTGGGGCAACTGGCAGTACGTTGCGGGTGTTGGTGCAGATCCAAGAGGTGGGCGTCACTTCAATCTCGATAAACAGCAGCAAATGTTTGATGCAGATGGGGAATATGTAAGTCGCTGGTTTGGAGAGCATGAGGTTGGTGTACTCGACTCAACAGACATGGTTGATTGGCCGAGTGTTAACTAACGCTATTTAGAGTTTTGTTAATGGCACATAAAAAACCGTTCTTACCCGAGAAAGTTTGCCTGCACTGTCAGCGGCCATTTGCATGGCGAAAGAAATGGCAACGCTGCTGGGATGAGGTTCGTTTCTGTTCAAAACGATGCCGCAGTGAGTATAAGCGCTGTTCAGAAGAAATGAAGGTACAGTAATTTCAATGACAAAAACTGATTCAGAATACAAAAACTATCGAGAACTTAGGCTTATTTTGGGTGAGCAGCTAAATGCAGGGCATAGCTGGTATCAAACGAAAGACGAAAGTGTGCTCTACGTTATTGCCGAGTTAAAGCAAGAACAAGAGTATGTTGTGCATCATGTTCAGAAAATCCAGTCATTTTTCAGTGCCATGAATCAATTTGCCGACGCGCTCAGCAAAGCGGGTCATAACGTGTTGTATCTAACACTCGATGATACGAGTGATTATGAAAACTTACCGGATTTACTGGCTCATCTTTTAACGCGATATCAATGCCAGCAATTTAGCTATCAGCAACCGGATGAGTATCGACTAGCCAATCAACTGGCTGAGTTTTGCACGAGGCTTTCAGGTGAAGCGTCGCAGTCTGAGTTATCACAGCTCGGGTTATCAAAATTATCAAAAAAAGTGACATGGCAATGCGTTGAAACGGAGCACTTCTGTTTATCGCACGCGGAATTAAGTCAGTACTTCCAAGCGGAAAAACACCACCGCATGGAAGCTTTCTACCGTAAACTTCGCAAGCGCTTTAACATTCTCATGTTGGGCGATGAGCCAGAAGGTGGTCAGTGGAATTATGACCAAGACAATCGCAACAAGCTTAAGCCGAGCGATATACAAGACATTCCACAGCCGCTGCTAATGAGCAATGATGTATCGGACATCAACGAGCGACTAAGCAGACATGGAATAAAGTATCTTGGCGAAGCTCAACAGCAGCTCATATGGCCTGTTAATCGTCAGCAAGCGTTGTCCCTACTTGAGTTTTTCTGTCAACATTGCCTGCCGTTTTTTGGCCGTTTTCAAGATGCAATGACTTGCCAAGCCAACGATGTTTTATCAGACAGGCAGTGGAGCTTGTATCATTCACGTTTGTCTTTTGCCTTGAACAGCAAAATGATTTCGCCCCATAAAGTGATTGATGCGGCGATTAATGCTTATCGCGCCTCGAATGGTGAAATTTCGCTTGCACAGGTGGAAGGATTTGTTCGTCAAATACTCGGCTGGCGAGAATTTGTTAGGGGTATCTATTGGGCGAATATGCCCAATTATCATCAGTTGAATGCACTTAAAGCCGAGCAAGCGTTACCGTCTTGGTTTTGGACCGCCGATACCAAAATGAATTGTCTGCATCACGCCATCAAACAGTCGTTAGATTACGCGTATGCACATCACATTCAACGATTAATGGTGACCGGTAACTTTTGCATGATCGCAGGTATTGACCCTGACGAAGTCGACGCGTGGTATCTGGGGATATATGTCGATGCTTTAGAATGGGTTGAACTGCCGAATACCCGTGGCATGAGCCAGTTTGCCGATGGCGGTATTGTTGGCTCTAAGCCATACGCAGCGTCAGGAAACTATATCGATAAGATGAGTGATTACTGCAAGCACTGCCATTACAAGGTCAAGGAAAAGCTGGGGGACAATGCCTGTCCGCTCAATAGCCTTTATTGGGACTTCATGATTCGTCATCGAGAGAAGTTCGGTAATAACCCGCGCTTAGCATTTACCTATCGCAACTGGGATAAACAGTCACCACAGCAGCAAAACGCCGTACTTGATAAAGCACAGACGTTACTGCAAAACCTCTCTAGCTTATAAAGCGGCCATATCTCTTTGTGAACTGGCTAGTGCCTATCCCTGATTCAGTCGCGTCACATTTTCAGGCATGGTCTCTATTCTTTCACCTGAGACATCGAGGTGGTCGGCAGGCTGATCTGGCTTGGCATAGCTGAGGCGACTTAATCTTTGTGTAACGTGATAGCTGTCGAGCCCTGATACGGCAACCGTACCTAAGCTCTCCACATCAAGGTAGCCATCTTCACTAATGGCGGTTTTGTTGACATGTATTTGCTCAATTTCTGCAATGACGAACTCGGTGTTGTTGGCATCAATGTGCTTTATTTCCCGTAACGACACACCATACTTTAGTTGGCTTTCGGCGACATAGGGCGCGCCGAAGTCGTCGATGTATTCAGGCGTTAGACCCACTGCATCGAACTCGCTTTGTGACTTAGGGTAGCGGGCGGATGTTTGATGTGCTGCTTGCCAAAACTCAGATGACACTTGATTGATAGTAAAAACGCCAGTCTCCACCATGTTTTCAAAACTGTGACGCACAACTGTGTTAGGCCTCATGATTAAACCAACTAACGGTGGATTGGCACCAAGGTGTACAACCGAGCTAACGATGGCGAGGTTTAAGTTACCATCACTGTCTTGCGTCCCAAGCAGGTTAGCGCTTTTAAATCCTGACAAACAATTAATCAAACGTGCGCGGTAGCGCTGTTCTAAGTCGTTAATGTGTTGGCGTGTAAACGTCTTCATCATAATGATAGGTATCCCGTTCGTGAGTCTTTGTGTCAATGTGGCACTGGACTGTATAAATCGACTATATAAAACGATGGTATGAACTAAATGGCTATTTCCAGCCTTGCTTCCAACGCGTACTATCTTTTAAATCGCGCCAATCGATGGCCTCAATCTTCTTACTCAATACGGCTTCGAGCTCACATAAAATCACTTTGCCGTCTTCATCGAATTCAACGGTAACGACAGCAAAATGCTTAGCTTTGTTGATAGGTTCGGTGCTCGTCCACTTAGAATTTAATAGCTTCTTCGGTGCAACTTGATTCACTTAAATGGTTTCCAGTACTTCTATTGCTTGAATTTGTAATCGAAAATCACCTTCAATTTTATCGCCGATAAGCAATCCAACCTGCACTGCATCGCCAAATTTGAGTGTCGGTGCATTGCTGATTGTTCTGCCGCGAAAGCGCGCGGTAAAATCTTTCTCGGATAAGGTAACTTCCTGCCAGGCATTACGCTCTGTGCTGAATTCAGCGACGTAAGCGGCGCCTTCATACAGGCGATGGGTTTTCAGTCTAAATTGATAACGGCGGCCGTCACCTTTGACAATAAGTTTTATGATGCTGCCATTTTGAAATTCGGGAGATATAACCCGTCGCACAGACGCAAAGCCACCGTTGTTATCAAGTGATACGGTGCCTTCGAATATTGCGTCATCGTCTTGTTGATAAAAGCGACTACGTGATACACCACCCATGACAGTATCGTTGATGACTTGCCAATGTTTCGTTTCTATGGCGTCAAAACGGATGTCACCAGCAGCCACAGGCGCAGTAGGAAAAACGGCGATAGTTGTCATCAATAATAACACCTTAATCATTTTCATAACGTTAACCCGTAGCCCTTAATGTCCTAGTTGGAAGCTAAGCATTAAGTTAAAGCTGGTTGGTAGCTGAGCGGTATAACTATTTACGTGTGGGAGGTTGGTTGAGTTCAGTAAAAATTCTTAATAGATGAATTAGTAACAAAAATGTCTCAGGTCTAGCGCGTTGATATTGAGAAAAATTAGCTGACAGTGATTAGCCGTTTTGTGCTGTGGACGGAGGAACGCTCAAATAAGGGGCTGATTAATAGTTTGCTAAAATGTGAAGCGAAGCGGAACCGAGCCAACTGTTACGAATCCGACTTTAAGGCCTTGTTATGTTACGATTTACTCTACCGTCCAGTAATAATTCGTATAATAATAATTTTCAACAACACCATTATATGTATGCTGGCCTTGCTTCCACATATTTACTTCGCGTGCGTTTCCGTATGAATCTTTATATTTATGAAACTTAACTTCATCGGTTAAGTTGGAATAAACGTAACTTGAAATACCAATGTGATATGGTTCGGCTAGTTTATCCCCAATTTTTACTGATTTATTTACTGCATTACCAAGCCACACCAGATCTCGGTTATTGCTGCCTTGCTTACCGGCTTTTGTGCATAATATTTTGCCGTCATCAAGACCAATGCCAAAATTTAAAGCACTATACTTTTCTAATTTCTTTTTTACCTTAGATTCATCACTGTTTAACATGTAAACCATTTTCATAGCTGACTTGACTGCTTTTGATAAAGAGTCTTTAGTAGTGCCTTGAAAAAACACGAGCATACCATCGCCATTAAAACTTCGGACACATCCACCCAGGCTATTTGCTATTGAAACAATAGTATGGAAATAGGCCATATGAAGCTTTGCCGTTGTTGCTCGGTTGTGTTTGTTTAGTAATCTTGTAGATTCTCGCATGTCTATGTAAAGAACAGTTGCTTCAAATCTAAGCCCTGTATTTCCAAATGTAAGTCGAGAATCGTCAATGTTTGGAACCGTTGTTACATCAGTAATATCAAAGTTATTATCTATTATTTCAGCTATTTTATTCTCTATTTTACCCTTAAGACTCAATGACTTTTCCCTTTAATTATATACATTGCAATAGGCGTAATTATTGCGCTAATAGTAAGCCAGATAGCGATGTTAAAAATATTAAACTTTCGAATTGCGATTGTAGAATTCGCTATGATTTGCTTCGCTATCATTAGTTCTAAATTTGAGCTTTGATACTTTTTCTCATCAGAAGCTTTAGCAAGAGTATCTAGATATTTTTGAGGTGTATATTTTGCTGCATGACCAAAGAAAAGCAGATTGTCATTTTTTTCATCAACATTTGATGGTTTAAATAACCATGGAATTTGAAGAGAGGGTGAAAAAGATATTAGCAAAAAGCAAGAGCTGATAACCAAAAGAAAAACCACAAAGTATGAATAGTAAATCAAAAGCGAATTTATATTATCTTGGCTATGCAATACTCTAAAAATCCCAAAAATAACAAGACCATTGGTCGCAAGTAATGCTGCGCTTTTGGTTTCGGCATATCTTAACCAATCATTAATATTGCTAAATATATCATTTAAGCGGTCTTCCATAATTCCCCTAGTAACATAACGCCTCAATCAGAGGCAAAAAGTAGTTGGTTAAAATTAGCGACGCAGGAGCAAAACCAACTCATTTTTGTCCTGCTGGATTGACTTGTTAATGCTCTATGAATCAATCGACGGAATAAACCTTTCTTTTTCTAAA
>JAKVCY010000030.1 GCA_022448425.1 Thalassotalea sp.
ATTTGAAAGCCCTACATAGCCTGTGCCTGCTACAGCTATTTTAAGCTTCTGCATAGTACTATCCATTTAAATCCTCTCCAGTTTTGTACAAATAATTTACGAAAGCTTTATTACTATCATTGCATAGTAATTTTAAACAATAATGAATACTACGGCTAACTCGCCTAATTCTCTTAATAGTGTATTAAAGCTCTGTTTGATGCAGTATGCATCAATTATGCCTTATGTGACACTCTTTCAATTCTACTGCGCTTCTTATCGAAAAGTTCTCACGCTTTAGCGTTAGATTCGGATTGTAAGCTGGATCATTTGCTATGAAGTCGCTCCACGTTGTTTGAAGGTAAGCTAATTCTCGATTAAAACGCGCAGCTTTCTCAGGTGAAATATCTAAGCCTCTGCTGACCGATTCATGATGGAAAAGCTCTGCTTCGGCGCAGTAAACATTATTAACGTCCAAACCTTTAACCTTTAAACAAAAATCTACATCGTTAAAGGCAACTGAAAGGTCCTTTTCATTTAAACCGTTTACAGCATCAAAATGCGAGCGTTTAACTAGCAAGCACGCTGCGGTTACGGCGCTATAGTTGTTTGTAGCAACGATCCTGTTTAAGTAACCAGTATGAAAGCGAGGAAAGTTCTTATGAGCATGGCCAGCGCCACCACCGTAGCCTAAAACAACGCCAGCATGTTGTATCCGTGTATCAGAATAAAGCAGCTTTGCACCAACACAGCCAACACCTTTGCGCTCTACGTGGCCAACCATATAAGTAAGCCAATCAGGCGATATAACCTCGATATCGTTATTAACTAACCCAAGGATGGAGCCTTTTGCATGTTCAACACCGAAATTATTAATTGCCGAATAATTAAATGGCGCCGGGTAACGAATAACTCTTATTTTTTCCAATGTGTCTAGATAACTAAAATACTCAATACTTTCCTGTTCATCAGAGCCGTTATCAATCAGCAATATTTCGTAATTTTGGTAGGTGGTTTTCTCTAGAATTGACTCGATACATGCTTTCACCAAAGCTTTCCCGTTTTTCGTGGGAATGATCAAGCTTACCAAGGGATTACTATTGGGCCAGCATACGCGATTTACGCTAAATTGCTCGTCTAGTTCGACTTTCGCGTTTGTGTGTTTTTCTATCACTGTTTTAACGTGTTCTAGCGTGTTTGATTCACCTTTTTTAACTGGTGATTGGTGCACCAAGGGCAGCGGAAAATGATTAATAGCCAAACTTTTGATAGTGAGGGAAAGCTCTGTAACTATCTCTGCAATTGTTGTTTGGTTAGTAATGTGTAGCGACTTTAAAAGCGCTGTTTTGATCATTACCCCAGTATTGATATAAGCGGTAGAGAATTGAAGCTCAGGGTTCCAATCGGGTAAGAATCTTGGTGATGACTTAGCCCCATTAATATTAAGTTCATCCGTATCACAATAAACTAAGTCGCTTTCTTGCAAAGCATCACATAGGTGGCCAATAGCAACTTCTTGTAATGAATCACCACCGTTAAGTAATAACGTAGGAATTCGGTCATCCAGTCTAGCAATATTCTCTTCTAACGTACTTTTATCTATATCGCCCGCAATAAAGCAGGTTTTAACACCAAGCGCCTTAAGCTTTTCTTCAGTTACGCCTTGGCTGTCGGTGCCAAACACTATAGCTTGCCATCCATCAATATTGTCTGCTGACTTTGAAAAAGCAGATTCATTTACTTCAAGCCAGTGATTATATAGCGCCTGCGTTTGCTTAGGCGTTGGTGCATCGAAAAATAGCCCAGACTTTCTTACCGACCTTACATACAAGCCAGTTAAACGTTCGTTTTGTTTGAGCTTGTTTTTTAAGTTTTTAGGAATAAGTTGAAGGGCGGCACGCACTGACCGCATAGCAATTTTTTTCATGTAGACTATTTAGGGCCTTAAAAATAAAGAAAGCCGCTTTATTTGAAAGCGGCTTTCTAGTTTAACACTTGTAGAATTGTATGGGTATCAGCTTCCGCTACCTAAGCGCTCGCCTTGGTAACTGCCGTCAAGAACCGCTTTCCACCAGCCTTCATTCGCTAAATACCACTCAACAGTTTTGCGAATACCGCTTTCGAAGGTTTCTTGAGGTTTCCAGCCAAGTTCACGTTCAATCTTGCTTGCATCAATGGCGTAGCGCATATCATGGCCTGGGCGATCTTGCACATAAGTAATTTGATCTGCGTATTTGCTATCTTTTGGCTTAACTTCATCCAGAATTGAACAGATAGTTTGCACCACTTCAATGTTCTGCTTTTCGTTGTGGCCACCAATATTATAGGTTTCACCGATCTCGCCGTTAAGCGCGACCACCACCAATGCACGTGCGTGGTCTTCAACATACAGCCAGTCACGAATTTGGTTACCTTTACCATATACAGGCAGCGGCTTTCCAGCTAGTGCATTTAGAATAACCAATGGAATAAGCTTTTCTGGGAAGTGGTAAGGGCCGTAGTTATTCGAGCAGTTAGTTACAAGCGTTGGTAGCTTATATGTGCGAAGCCACGAACGCACTAGCTGATCTGAGCTCGCTTTACTAGCTGAGTATGGAGAGCTTGGTGCATATGGTGTTGTTTCTGTAAAAAGTGGTAGTTCTGTGCCTGGTTCAACTTCATCTGGGTGAGGAAGGTCGCCATATACTTCATCAGTAGAAATATGATGGAACTTAAACCCGGCTTTTTTATCGCCTTCAAGTGCTGACCAATACGCTCTTGCTTGTTCAAGTAAGGTATACGTACCAACAACGTTAGTTTGAATAAACTCACCTGGACCGTCGATAGAACGGTCTACATGTGACTCGGCCGCTAGGTGCATAATGATATCGGGCTTGTGCGTATTGAAAACACGCTTTACTTCTTCTGCATCACAAATATCAACTTGTTCAAAGCTATAACGGTCGCTGTCTGAAACTGATGTTAATGACTCTAAATTGCCCGCATAGGTCAATTTATCCAAATTGACCACAGTATGATCTGTATCATTTATAAGATGGCGAACCACTGCTGAGCCAATGAATCCTGCACCACCTGTTACTAAAATTGTTTTACTCATTTTTTATTAACCAAAATAATATAATTGTGTTCGTGCCATTTAGGCTTTCAATTCATCAAGCATATCGGACAACTGCTTTCGCCAGTGAGTAGGCTTACACGAAGCAAATGCCTCTCGCGCCGTTTGTTTATCCAACACACTATAGTGTGGGCGCTTCGCAGGAGTTGGGTACTGGCTAGAAGGAATAGGTAACACTGGAATAGCACTACTGAGTAACCCTTTTTCAATTCCAAGATGTTGAATAGCTATAGCAAAATCGTACCAGCTTGCTACGCCCTCATCGGTCCAATGATAGACACCTACTGTTTCATTTTCAGCTGCCGATACACACGCTTCAGCCAACCCTTTAGCCCAGGTTGGTGTACCAATTTGATCGTCTATAACAGAAAGCTGTGGTTTATCTGCCATTAAGCGCAGCATGGTTTTCACAAAATTATTGCCATGAGATGAATAAACCCAAGCGGTTCGAATTAAGCAGCTAGCCTCTGGTAAAATTTCAAGCAGGGCTTTTTCACCTTCTGCCTTTGATTTGCCATACGCACCTTGAGGTTCAATAGGGTCGTCTGTTAAATAAGGTGAACCTTTGTGACCATTGAACACATAGTCGGTCGACACATGCACCATAAAAGCGCCATGTGCTTTGCAGAAATTCGCCAAATTCTTAACAGCAATGGCATTAATGGCATTACACGCTTCAGTGTCTTCTTCAGCTTTATCAACAGCGGTGTACGCTGACGCGTTAATCAAAACATCTGGTGATAGAGGGGCTAAAGAAGCTTCAATGATATCGCTATTTGTAATATCAATATCATCGCG
>JAKVCY010000031.1 GCA_022448425.1 Thalassotalea sp.
ACCTTGGCCTTAACAAAAAGGAAGCAGAAAAACAGAGTTGTGAAATGGTGTTAAGTCCTTTGGCGTGGAAGTTATTATGGACAAAGCGAGAAAAGTCAAAACCACCAAAACAAGTACCAAGCCTTTACTGGGCTTACATTAGCCTTGGTAAATTAGCTGGCTGGCATGATTCAAAACGTAATGGTCGCGTTGGGTGGGAGCGGTTATGGGAAGGATGGTTTACACTGCAAACCATCCTTGAAGGTTATGAGCTAGCCAAGTCTCTTGATCTAGAAATGTGATCAAGAGACAGGCGTAAGCGGGCTTTTTCGTTTAGATGATTTGGATGCGAGGGTCATGCTACCCGCAGACTTGGCAATTAGCTTGCCTTTGCAGTCCTATGGTTTGCCAAGTCTGGCTTAACCCATCAAAAAGTTGCAGTTGGCTGTCGTTAACGGGATTACCTGTTAACAGCTTTATCGCCGTTAATGCCTGCATGCCAGCTACGATGGCAAGTATTGGCCCCAATATACCTAAAGTCTGGCAGTTTTCTTCAACTTGCTGATCACTCTCTGGAAACAAACATTGATAACAGGCATGGCCTTCATGCGTTCGAATCAACATAGTTTGTCCGCTTAAACTTGTTGCTGCACCGATAATCAATGGCACTTGAAATTGATGACAGTAGCGGTTCATCAAATAACGGGTGGCAAGGTTGTCCGTGCAGTCGATCACTAAATCAACTTCAGGTAACAGCTCTTCTGCCAATTCGTCGTTGAACATTTCGTCAATACCTTCAATATCGATGAAGCTATTTTGCTGGCTTAGTTTCTCTTGAGCGACTTCTGCTTTGTTGTTACCTATGTCGTTTTCATTGAATAACACTTGTCGCTGCAAATTTGTGCTTTCAACCACATCACCATCACAAACAATCAGCTTACCGATACCTGCACTTGCGAGATAGAGACTAACAGGACAGCCAAGCCCGCCCATGCCGACGATAAGTATGCTGGCAGATTGCAACTTTAATTGGCCGGATTCCCCTATGTCTTTGAGCATAATTTGGCGGCCATATCTCAGCTGTTCTTGTGAGGTAAGCATTAACATTTCCTTCTAAATTCGGGGTGTATAAGTTACTAGCTCAGACGTTTAATCGCACCTGCTTTGAATTGCAGGTAAATGGTTTGTCCAACGCTAATGTCTAATTTATACAATGAAAACAAACTAATGGTGGCGAAAAATACTTGCCCTTTCACGTCGCAACTCACCAGCGCATGCTTCTCTTTAGCGTTAATATCGCTAACCTCAGCTTCGATATGGTTGACGATAGAGCTGTTGTGTTCTGCGTGTGTTGAGAGACTAATATCACTTGCCAAAATAAACGCGCTAATTCTATCGCTGGTCTCTAAATCTTTATCATTACGTAGCGGGGACTCTATCTGTTCTTGCATGGCATAAAGTTCCACACCATTTTCTAAAACAATGGTCACTAAGCCCGCGCTTTGAGCCAATTCCGAATGAGTTTTCCTTGCGATTGTACCTACAATAGCAGTTTGTGGCGCTAGTATATTCTTCCCTGTAGTTCGTGTTGGCCATGCAGTTTGAGATCTTTGAGCAGTTAGAATACTTTGGGCGTCATCGTTTGAATGACTCTCGGCTGGTAAGCTATGGCTTAAGTCGTTGATAACGTGTTGAGTAGGACCTTTTTTAACGATCTGTCCTTTGGTAAAAAACCATAAATGATCTGACAGAAAAAGGTGTTCGTCGACGTTGTGACTCACAAAGATAATAGGCGTTAGAGTGTATCGTTGCAGCGTTTTGATTAACTTTAAAATCTGCCATTTGCTGTCTCTATCTAGCGCTGTTACCGGTTCATCAAGCAATAATAGTCTTGGCTCTGACAATACTGCTTGGACGATAGCGACACGTTGCCTTTCTCCACCTGAGAGTGAGCTGATATCACGATTGAGTAGGTGCTCGATACCTGCCTGTTGGACAACATTACCTACATTAAGCGGCTGTGTATCACTGCTTATTTTTCTACGCTTTTTAACCCGCTTTCTGCCATACAGTAAGTTATCGTAGACACTTAAATGAGGCAGCAGGGTATCGTGTTGGAAAACGCCGACTATGTCTCGTCGATGGCTGGCCAAATTGGTATTTTCTTGGCTTGAATAGAGTAATTCATCGTTATACGAAATTTCACCGTCTGTTGGTGTGGTGATGCCAGCGATGATTTTTAACAGCGTTGATTTACCTGCACCTGAGTGACCGAAAAAGCCCGTGATGCCATTGAGTGCAAGTTGCTCGTCAATAGCTAATAAGAATGGGCTTTCTGAACCATTTATTCTATTCTTAATAAGGTGTTGATGCCTTATCGACAAGGACAGTTGTTTTATGACTTCGGTCATTGAGCTATCCATTGTTCTGGGCATTAGGTACCTTGCTTGCATGCTTGCTACGACTAGCTTGCGCATATTGCTGCTTGTAATTGAGCAAATAAACCACCGATAGCACTATCACAGATCCAATTAACAATATTCCTGATAATTGATGTGCGGCTGAATAGTTAAAGGCCTCTACATGATCGAATAAGGCGATAGACAGTACACGTGTTTCATCAGGGATATTGCCGCCAATCATTAACACTACCCCAAATTCGCCAACAGTATGTGCAAAACCAAGGGTTGCCGCTGTGATAAAGCTGGTTTTAGTTAAAGGTAAAACCACGCTGAAAAAGCGATCAAACTTCGAAGCACCTAGCATCGCAGCTTTATCGAGCACGTTCTGATCTATTTGTTCAAAGGCTTTTTGCAAGGGCTGAACAACGAAGGGTAGTGAATAAAAAAGAGAGCCGATCACAATGGCTGAAAAGCTAAACGCTAGTTGAGTTCCTGTGATGCTTTGCCAAAATTGGCCGGGCAGGGCATCTGGAGAGAATGCTAGTAAAAGGTAAAAACCAAGTACCGTTGGTGGTAATACTAGTGGCAGTGCGACTAAGGCTTCAATCACCACGCGCCACCTAGATTCAAATCGGCTTAACCACCATGCCAGTGGTGTACCTAAGGCAAGTAAAATTATCGTGGTAATGCCTGCGAGTTTTAAGGTTGTGATAGTCGCTAGCCAGTCGAGTTCAGACACTATTTTTGCTCCATTGTCAGAAGCTTATTTTCTAGTACTTCATTTTTGGCTAACTGAAACATAGAAAGCGGCAGATAGCCTAATTCACTTAGCTTTAATTGAACGCTTTCGGTACGAAAATATTCGATTAACAGCTCGGCGGTTTCTGCATTCTTACTGGTTGCTAGAACGCCAGCATATTGGAGCAGCTGTTCAGGATTCTTTAGCGGTACAGGGACTGTCACAAGCTGGTGGGCAACCAGTTGACCCGATGATACAAAGCCAGCATCGACAGCCTTAGTACGCACTTGCTGAAACGTCTGACCTACATTGCTTCCGACAATAAGTGTTTTTTCATAAGCTTCCCAAAGTCCATGTTCACTTAGCCAAACTTTCGCGGCTAAGCCATAGGGAGCTGTTTCGGGATTTGCTATCGCGACACGTGGAAAACTTCGAGGATGATTCTTGATGTCTGCCAATGTCATATTCGGGTGTTTTGCGGAAAACAAACTCAGCTGGCCGAGGGTATAGGGCTTAACCGAATTCACCAGTAAATGTTTAGACACTTTGAGCTTTTCAGGGCGAAGCTTGTCTGCAGAGAAAAATGCGTCGTAGGGCGCGCCGTGCTTAATTTGTTGATAAATGCTCCCTGAGGCACCATTGATCCATTGTACGCTTACCTTGTATTGCTCTTCAAAGGCTGGGGTTAGCGCTTTGGCTGTCGCGAGGAAATTACTCGCAACCGCAACTTTCAGCGTAACTTTTTCCAGCTTAACTTCTACTTCATTCTCAGGCTTGGTTTTTTTCTCCATGAGCGTAGCTGCTGCCGAAAAGCTCAGTAAAAAACTAAATGAAACACTACAAATGAGGGCAATTAAAGTGGGAAATGATGTCTTTTTCATACTGCGCTTTAAGACCAGTGACCCGCCTTTTCTTGATCGCTTGCCTTGGCTTCAACCCACTTATCAGTGCTTGAATTGCCATTGACGCGGGTTTCTTTTTTCCAAAAAGGGGCGCTGACTTTGAGATAGTCCATAATAAATTCTGCAGCTGCAAACGCATCACCACGGTGTTCGCTGGTTACGCCAACAAACACAATATTGTCGCCTAGATAAAGTTGGCCGACGCGATGAATGACGACAATTCGGTTTAATTGCCACTTAGCTCTCGCTTGTTGGCAAATATCGGCAAGTAGTTTGTTGGTCATTGCAGGGTAGTGTTCTAAGAATAACCCTGTGACATCGTGCCCATCATTGCGCTTTCGCACTCTGCCAGTGAAGGTCACCATAGCGCCATCATCGACATTCGCGTTAGTTAGTTTGTCAACTTCATCTGCGATCGAAAAGTCTTCAGCGCTGACACGGATAAAAGTATCCACGGCCAGTTATCCTCCCGTCACCGGCGGAAAGTAAGCAATTTCATCTCCAGATTTTAATGCTTGTGCTTTATCAGCTACTTGTTGATTAACTGCGGTAATGACATTGCTAGCAAGTAACGACTTTTGCCACTCTGGATATTGGTCTACGAGGTGTTTTGTTAAATCTGCTACTGTCCAACTCTCAGCGGGCGTTTCAATGATAAGCTTATCTGTACCAAGCCTTTCACGAAGTTGAGCAAAAAATAAAACTGTTAACATTGTTGCGAGTGCTCCCAATGGCCGGTTTTACCGCCTGATTTTGTCAGCACTTTAATGCCGCTAATTTCCATCGCAGGATCTACTGCCTTACACATATCAAATAGGGTTAATAAGGCTACAGATGTTGCGGTTAGTGCTTCCATTTCGACGCCAGTTTGACCGGAAAGCTTACAAAGAGAAGTTACTTTAACACTATTGGTTTCGGCTGTAGGCGTAAAGTCGACTTGTACCTTAGTGAGCATAAGGGGGTGGCAAAGTGGAATTAAGTCGCCGCACTTTTTAGCTGCTTGGATACCTGCGATACGCGCAACGGCAAAGACATCACCTTTCTTGTGTTTACCTTCGGTAATCATCTCAAACGTCTCTGGCGTCATTGAAATGTGACCTTCGGCACTTGCTTGACGTTGCGTGACCGCTTTGTCGGTGACATCCACCATATTCGCTTCGCCTTTGACGTTGAGGTGTGAAAGAGTAGCGCTCATTAGTTTCTTGTCTCACAACCGTTCGCGTTAATGCCTTTCAAATGAGGGGCAAAGTTGCATGGTTTATGATTTGAGGTAATTTGCTCTGAAATTAATTTGTCCCATGCTGTCTTACAGGCATTTGAAGAACCAGGTACACAGAAAATCACTGTTCCATTAGCCATCCCGGCTAGCGCGCGGGACTGAATGGTCGAGGTGCCAATTTCTCCTAAAGAGATATGGCGGAAGATTTCGCCAAACCCTTCAATGTTCTTATCGAATAACGGTTGAATCGCTTCGGGTGTGTTGTCGCGGGCAGTAAAACCTGTACCGCCAGTTGAGATAACGACTTGTACATCCTCACTGGCAATCCACTTCGACATAATGGCGCGAAGTTGATACACATCGTCTTTAACGATAGCTTTCTCTGCTAATTTATGGCCGGCTTCTGTAAGGCGGTCAACTAATACTTTCCCTGAAGTATCAGTGCTTTCATCTCGCGTGTCAGATACGGTTAATACGGCAATATTTAGTGAAATAAATTCGTCCAATGAAGCTTTCGCCATCATGCACTCCTGATAAGATTTAGTTGCTGCTGAGCAGCGCGCCACTGCTCAGGTGTATTAGTGTTTGTTAAGGTCGACGGCGCTTGGCAACGAATCGCTTGATGAGGCATGCTACTTAACATGGCTTTTATCGACGGCCCATTTTTCTTATTTTTGGTCTGCCCAGAGCGGGGAGGGGTAAACAAACTAGTCAAGGCTTTCTGGCTAAACTGCTGCTTAAAATACATGTCGGTAAAGACATTATTGGGCAAATAAAGTGGCAAGGCGTGATCGTGAAAATACGTAGCCTTTTGACTAAGTTCGCCAGCGCGTTTCAAATTTGCTAACACATCAGGTGTCATCAATGGTAAATCAACAGGAATAATCAACGCAGCTTTACAGGCTAGCGAAGACATCACTGAATAGATGCCACCAACGGGTCCCAAATTCTGTACGGTATCAGCAATGCCTTGTTTTGTGCCACTAATAACCACATGGTTGATACCAATGCCTTTAAGTAAAGATTGGCTAAAGTCTAACATGTTTTGATTATTTAGGGTTTCAAGCTGGCTTTTGTCTTGCCCCATACGAGTAGATTGACCGCCTGCGAGAACAATGCCGATACAGTCTGCTTGTGAACTCAATGACATCACTAACCTCCCAGCATGGCGAGATGTTTGGTGGCACCCGTCAATTTGTCTTGTAAGAAGTGGCTAACTTTTTTATCTGACATTAATGAGGTGATGTGCGCGGCAACCGTTTCACTATCCGCTTCGGTCAATAACTCGCGTAATTCGTGTCCATGTTCAGCGAATAGACATAAGTGTAACTTGCCTAAGGAACTAACTCTGAGTCTATTACATGTAGCACAAAAATCTTTGCTGTAAGGCATGATTAAACCGATGGTGCCTTGGTAGTCAGGGTGATAAAACTCTTGTGCAGGACCTGCTGTTTTTTCGCGTATTTGCTCACTCCAGCCATTCGCCAACAGATACTGCTTTATCTCTTCACCTTGCACGTGCTGTTCGTCAAAGAAGGTCGTATTATCGCCTGTTTGCATAAGCTCGATGAACCGGAGCGAGATTGGCATACCCTTCACCCATGCGAGAAATTGCTCTAGTGATTGGTAGTTAAAGTTACGCATTAGCACCGTATTAACTTTCACTTTCAGATTAGGGTGAGCAACCGCTATATCGATACCTTTCAAAATGGTGTCTAACTTGTCGTGACCAGTGATCAGGTTGAATTGCTTAGTATCCAAACTGTCGATACTCACATTGAGCGTATCGAGGCCAGCATCTATCCATTGTGGCAGCATTTCAGGCAGCTTATAGCCATTGGTAGTGATTGCCACCTGCTTTATGCCTGGCGTTTGTTTACAGGTTTTTATCACCTCAGGTAAATCTTTACGAAGTGATGGCTCGCCGCCGGTAATTCTAATTTTCTCAGTACCGAGTGAAGCAAAGGTTTGAGCGACATTACGAATTTCAGGCAAGGTTAAAAACTGCCTGTCGTGATCACATTGATAACCATCAGGCAGACAATATTGACAACGAAAATTGCAAACGTCAGTAATAGAGAGCCTCAGGTAATAAAACCTGCGACCAAAAGTATCTGTAAGCATTCAACCTTTCCAAGTACGGGAGGCTAACGCGTTTCCTAGTTAACCCTGGCAACATAAGAGACTAACGCTATTGCATTGGTCGCTTGTCACGGCTTAAACGGCATATTGTTAAACGTAGCGCGCATAAGCTCGGTGAATAAATTTGTATGTTTAGCATATGCAACAACAGAAAAAACTACAAGCTTTAGCGGTTGCTTGGGATATAAGGGATTGAATTAGCTTATGCCAATTTAGCGTTTTGGTTACTGGCTTTAGTTACTGTTTATAGCTTACTAACATTAGCTACCGTCTATAGCTACTGGCCGCTGACTAGTGGCTAATAGTTGTCGCTAGGTTAGGTGGCAATTACTGAATAGAGTAATGCCAATGCTCAATAATACAATGCAATAACCTTAAAAAAGGTTATATTAATTGGCATTCATCATTAAGACGTAAATCATTGGGATATTTCGTGACTAGTTGTTTTAGCCAACCTAATTTATTGCCTTTCGAACAAGCTCAACAAATTATCGCAGACAACCTCGAGCTCAGCCTCTCTTCAGAAAACATCGCTATTGAAAAAGCCTTAGGCCGAGTATTAGCTGAAAACGTGATAAGCCCAGTTAATGTGCCTCCTCACAACAATTCTGCAATGGATGGCTATGCCTTCAATGCTGAGAGTTTAAAAGAGAATAAAACGCTTACATTAGTGGGCCGTGCAATGGCTGGCACGCCTTTTCAAGGCAAGGTGGAGATAGGTCAGTGTGTCCGTATAATGACAGGCGCAAAACTTCCTGAAGGTTGTGATTCGGTTGAAATGCAAGAGAATACGGAAGTTAAAGATAACCAATCTAATGCTACTGATGGAACACAAGTCAGTTTTTTGCAAGCGGTAAGAGCAGGGCAGCATGTACGGTATACAGGCGAGGATATCCGCTTAGATGATTGCATACTTGCAAGCGGTAAAACGTTAACCTCAGTAGATATTGGCACCTTGGCTAGTGTTGGTGTTGCTAAAGTCGCTGTTGTTAAACCATTGACTGTTGCATTGATAGCCACAGGAGATGAGTTAAAACAGCCGGGAGAAGCCTTAACGGAAGGCGATATATATGAAAGTAATCGTTACTTTTTGTCGTCGATGCTGGAAAAACTTAACGTTAAGGTGATTGACTTTGGTGTAATTCCTGACGACAAAGCGCTCATTACCCAGGCGTTTAGCGATGCAAATAGGCTGGCGGATGTGGTTATTTCGAGTGGCGGGGTGTCAGTTGGTGACGCTGACTACACTAAGCAAGTACTCAATGAACAAGGTGATATTGGTTTTTGGAAGATAGCGATGAAACCGGGCAAGCCATTTGCTTTTGGAAAATTTTCGCAGAGTTATTTTTTTGGCCTGCCAGGTAATCCTGTATCAGCACTCGTGACGTTTTATCAGTTAGTCGTGCCGGCGTTATATCAATTGATGGCAGCAGAAGTGCCTAAGCGAATTCAATTGCAAGCTAAGACCACAACAGACCTAAGAAAAGCCCCCGGACGTATGGACTTTCAGCGAGCTGTTTGGGCAATGTCTGATAGCGGCGATCTGGAAGTGACTTCTACTGGTGCGCAAGGCTCAGGTATTCTCACTAGCATTGCAAAAGCCAATTGTTTTATTCTGTTGCCACAAGAGCAGGGTAGAGTTAGTGCTGGAGAGAGCGTAACGATAGAGCTGTTCGATTCTCTATTGTTACCGAAGTAACCACATTATTCTATGAATTAGTCATAGTGAGAAGGTAATACTTAGATTCTGAAATTAACAAACCTAGCGCGTGTCTAGTTATTGATTCCTGGGGTTTAAGAAGAGTGTGCTCAATAATGTTTGAGCACACGCTTTTTCTTAATCATTGACATGTCAACTTACTCTTCGAATGTCACATTAATCTTTGATAAAGCTGCAACATCGATAATATCAACATCACCAATACTACGCTGTAAACGAGCTGCTGTTTTTTCTGCGCCGTGAGATTCAGCAAAAGCGATAATGTCTTGACCGTTACACATCACTTTCAAAGCAACAGTTTTGTGGCTTAGGTTAAATTCATTAATTGTCTTATGCATCTTGTATGACTTGTCGCTTGCCGCTGACTTACATACTTCTACTAGTGCGTTTTCTGTTTGTTTATCCATCGCATTTGCGTTTGCGCTCATAGCCATTGATAAACCTGCGATTGACGTAATTACTGCTAACTTTACTTTTTTCATTGTTTCATCTCCGTTGTAACCCGTTTTCAAGTCACCATATGTTTAAATAGTATTTTTTATTAATGTTGTCGTACGTTTCGCTGTGTACAATTAGATAGTGGCAACTTCTGATGAAAAAGTTGTAAAAATAGTCGCACCGGATGTAAATATATCCACCGCAAAATAACGACCTTTCATCGCTAAGCGCTTGATACTATTGAGACTATTGAATGGTCGAAATTTGACCGGTGAAATGAAGTTTTACATTCATTGATACTTTGACATACAAAGAGCTTCGTAGAAGCACGCTTTTTTCCGTTTTAACTTCATTTGAAATGTGAAAACAAACTTTCGGCATTTACGTAGTTGTTTTGAATACGCTTCAATCATGTTGTTGTGCTCTACGTTATTTTCACTTGGTAAAATATACTGAGTGTGGTACTGTTTATAAATACAGTTTATTGTGCATTAATTTATCGCTTAGCGATAATCGATGATTGAGGGAAAAGCATGGCAGTTGAAAGTCGGTTTGTAGTTATTAGAAATGGTGTGGAGGTAGAAACATTTATGGATAAGAAAGCTGCTGATGAATACGACAAAATGTTGGATATGGCAGATAATCTCACCGAGATGTTTGCGAAATCATCGATTGAACTTTCTGAAGATATGGCTGAAGAGTTAAGTATTTACCTTGCACAAAACCGCGAAGATGTATTGATTGCACTTCAAGCGAAAAAAGCCAAACCTACGAAACCTGCGACCAAGCCAGCACCTAAAACCGCTGCGAAAACTACGAAAGCGAGTGCTGAAAAAAAGTTAGCAGCAGTGAATGATGAATCATTAAGCGAAGCGAGTTAGTGCTAGCCAAGCAAGTAGAGCTAACTTCGATAGACTATACCTTAATTCGAAGTGAGCGACGAAAAACCATAGGGTTACAGGTCAAAAAAGGGGAAGTCACAGTACGAGCCCCTTTTTTTGTGAATGAAGCGTTCATTGATGCATTTGTGCAGCAAAAGCGTCAGTGGCTTTTGGATAAAATTCAGCAGCAGTGTCTAGCCATCAATGAGCCAAAATATCAGTTAAAAGCGAATCACCTATTTCTTTTTAATGGTGAAGAGAAGCTCATTGATGTGCGTCAATCTAAGCGGTTAGGCGTTCAACTAGAGGAAGATAAGCTTATCGTTGGCTTAACTGCTCGTTATTTTGACGAAACCCCAAATGGCAACCATTTGTATGCCGGCAGCCTCATTAATAGAAAAGTAGAGAAGCTTGTTAGCGAGTTTTATCGAGAGCAGGCTGAGCAATTGCTTATAGAACGACTTAACATATGGGCAGAGATTACTGGCTTATATCCAAGTGCATGCGTGATAAAAAAATACCGTGCTCGCTGGGGAAGTTGTAATGCGAAAGGAGTTGTCTCTTTAAACTATTGGCTTATGTCATGCCCTATCGATGTAATCGATTATGTGGTTGTGCATGAGCTTTGCCATCTTATGTATTTAGATCATTCTCCTAATTTTTGGCGCTTGGTAAGTCATTATCTGCCTGATTATAGTAAAGCAAAGCAATGGCTAAAGCTCTATGAGCGTCAATTAGCAGCTTAATTAACTACCACTTCTATTTTGTCTATTCGTAATTTGGCTATTTTTTAAATTATTGCACTGCGACATAAATTCTCCCCAATTTATCTAAGCGAAAATGTAACTATAAATATAACTATAACTGAATGCTTTCTCGACATTTTAGTTATCTGTCACGATATTTATTGGATTACTTTTTGTATAATTTTTGTTCGATGTGCCGATGGTCTAGTTATGTACTAAATATTTAACAAATGTTTATGGAGCGCGCGATGAAATTTTCTGTGAAGAGCATAAAAATGTTACTGCTTTATTTATTTTCAGCGGTATTGTCTATTGCAATAATTGTCCTAATTTTACCTTTATAGTCAGTACTTTTTGTTTGTTTGCGTTTTTTGTGTATGCATTCTATTTACTATGTATGCGATAAATAGCGTTAAATTTTAGTAGTTTACTTCCTAAACATCCGACCACTCGGTCAATTCTTGCGAAAACTGTCCAAAAATCTTACAAATAGCGCGTATTACTTGTTAACAAAATGGCTAATTTAGGATAAATTAGATAAAAGAATAATAATAATAATAAGGAAATTCCTACCAATGAGCTCGTCAGTTCTAATTTGTGATGACTCCAATCTTGCGCGTAAACAGGTTTTAAGAAGCCTTCCAGACAGCTGGGAAGTTGACGTTGAGTTGGCTAAGCACGGCATCGAAGCCCTCGAAGTGCTTAAGAATCGCGATATCGATGTAATGTTTCTAGATCTAACAATGCCTGAACTGGATGGTGTCGGTGTGTTAGAGGCAATAAAACAAGACGATATCAAGGTTGATGTATTTGTAATTTCCGCCGATATTCAACCGGAAATGCAGAGCAAAGTATTAGACTTAGGTGCTAAGGCTTTTCTTCGCAAACCTGTTAGCCCAGATGTATTAGTTGATACGTTACAGCAACACGGAATAATGTAAATGGCTTACGCGCTAAACGAAGATCAGCAAGACTGTCTGCAAGAGCTTATTAATGTTGCTATGGGGCAGGCGAGTGACCAACTAGCCCGCTACCTTGATACATTTGTTTTTTTGACGGTACCAAATATTGAATTGGTTAATGGACAAGGCCTTAGTAGTTCGCTGGAAAGTAATACCGATTCGACGGCAGTTGTGAGCCAAGGCTTCTTCGGCTACGAGGGTATTCGAGGTGAAGCGCTTTTAGTTTATAAACATAAAGACTCAGATCGCATCGGTGATTTACTCGGTTATGAGCCGGGAGAGTTGAGTGTAGAAGAGCAGCTTATCGATATTAGCTCTATTTTAACGACGACATTCTTAAACGTTTTTGCTAGCCAAATTGAAAACCAGATGTCTTATAGCGCGCCGAAATTATTAGCGCATACACAAGACACCGTGGATGATTATATAAAACAAATTTCATTTGATTGGGATATGGCGCTGAAGGTGAATATCAATTATCAAGTTACGGATTATTCGTTTAACTGTGAAATGATTTTATTGATACCAGCAGCGGCTATTGAAAACATCAAAACTGTCATCGATAGAATCTTAGAAGATTACTAGCAGCCAGTATAGGAACGGGTCAATGAATAGCGATATCGAGCTAACGCAAGTTACTGAACAGCTAAATTCCGGCATTTTATTGCTAGATTTAGACTTGAATGTTGTCAGTTGGAATCGATTTCTTGCCGTCCATGGCGACCAAAAAATTTCTGCCGCAAAAGGCAAATCTGTTTTTGACGTATTTCCAGAACTCCCAAAGAATTGGTTTGAATGTAAAGTGGCTAGTGTTGTTCAGTTAGGCACACCTTCATTTTGTTCTTGGGAGCAGCGTCACCATTTGTTTGAGCTTCCTCATACCCGTCCGTTCACTACTGATAGCGATTTTATGGCGCAAAACTGTACTTTCTTGCCGTTCAATACTGATGGCAAGCTAACAGGTATTTGCATATTAATTGAGGATGTCACTGACGTTTGCCACTATCAAACAATGTTAAAGCAAACCATGTTTGAGTTAGAGCAAGCGAATCGGATGGATGGACTCACGCGCATTTTTAACCGTAAGCACTGGGAAGATACGCTAGCGAAGGAGTTTGTAAGGGCCAAGCGTTATGGCAATCAGTTAAGTCTAATTATGTTTGATCTTGATAAATTCAAGCAGATTAACGATAACTATGGACACCAATGTGGCGATTTAGTGTTGACTGAAACTGCTAGCCGAATCAGTGATATGCTGCGAGAAGTTGATGTTTTCGGGCGATACGGTGGTGAAGAATTTGGTATTCTGTTAACCGAAACGAACGCGGCAGGTGCTAAGGAAGTTGGCGAGCGCATAAGAACGATTCTTAGCAGCACGCCAGTGACGTTTGAGAAACAAACCATCTCATTCTCTGCATGTATCGGTATATCCTCGCTAAACACGATGCAGACTCGCTATGAAGATTTAATCAGCGAAGCTGACAATGCATTGTATAGCGCTAAGACGTCAGGGCGAAATCAAGTTTGCCTCGCACCATCGTTAAGAATGTGCTCTTGAAAACTTTCAAAATGACTTTCTATGCAATGTTTTTGCATGAATAACTATCTATTTCCCTTTTTATTCATAAATTAGAGTTGACATTCTAATTCTCCAATGGCATGTTAAGCCCATGCGTACAAATATCAGCCTAATTATTACCATTATTACCACTACCACCCTCAAGGGATGGTGGTCATAGGCTGACGTGTAAAGAAAATACGAATTTACCAAGCCCGTGACCCAAAAGGTCACGGGCTTTTTTACTTTTAGAGGAAGGAAAAATGCGTGTATTAAAATTTGGTGGCTCTTCATTGGCATCGGCACAGCGATTTATTGAGGTTGCCGATATCATCGAGAATAAAGCCGAATTATCTAAAGTTGCAGTGGTTGTATCGGCACCTCAAGGTGTAACTAACCATCTCGTAGCGATGGCTGAAAACATAAATGACGAAGAGCGCATGCAACAAGATCTTCGCCATTTCACCCAAGCTATTGAAGCCATTATTGAGGACTTAGCGGCACGCATTACCAACATCGATACAGTGTCTGTAGAGCAAGCGTTAAAGCAATGGGAAAAACAGTTAACACGCTTTATGCAAGGTGCTCACTTACTTGCATACTGTCCAGATCATGTGCGCGCCAATATCATCAGTACAGGTGAACGATTGAGTGTTGCTATTTTATCTTCTGTACTTGCTGCTCGCGGTAAATCACCGGTTGCTTTAAGTCCAGAGAAATTCTTGGTCACAAACGACGCTTCACTTAATGCTGTTGCTGACTTAGTGTTGTGTAAAGAGAAGTTCCAGTCCGTTTATGGCGAGGCGAATAATATCGCCATTATGCCAGGCTTTATTGGCGTAAATGCTAAAGGTGAAGTCACAACATTAGGGCGTAATGGTTCTGACTATTCTGCGGCTGTATTAGCCGTCTGTGCCGAAGCTGAGTGTTGTGAAATATGGACGGATGTAAACGGTGTCTACAATGCTGACCCTCGTGTTATCAAAGATGCACAGTTACTAGATTACTTATCTTATCAAGAAGCAATGGAACTATCGTACTTTGGCGCCAAAGTACTTCACCCCAAAACGATTGGTCCTATCGCACAATTTCACATTCCTTGCTTAATTAAAAATACGTGTAACCCAGAAGCGCCGGGTACGCGCATCGCAAATGAAACTGACGATCAACAGCAAGTAAAAGCGATCTCAAATCTAGATGATTTAACTATGGTCAACGTTTCTGGCCCCGGTATGAAGGGCATGGTAGGTATGGCGAGCCGCGTGTTTGCAGCCATGAGTCGAGAAAACATTTCTATGGTACTGATTAGTCAATCTTCAAGTGAGTATTGCATCAGTTTCTGTATCCATACTGTCGATGCTTTTCGTGCTGAACAAAGCTTGAAGCAAGAGTTTGAACTGGAGCTTCTTAATGGGCTACTCGAACCAATTGAGTTGCAAAGCAATTTGTCAATTGTATCGTTAGTCGGTGATGGTATGCACCAGCAACGCGGTGTTGCAGCTAAATTATTTTCTTCTTTAGCTCAAGCACGCGTTAACGTAGTGGCGATTGCACAAGATTCATCTGAGCGTAGTATTTCAGTTGTTATCGAACAGCGTAAATGTACAGACGCGTTGAAGGTTTGCCATCAAAACTTCTTCTCTCACAAACCAACAATTGACGCCTTTGTTGTTGGTTGTGGTGTCGTTGGAAGTGAGCTGCTTAATCAGATTGCCAAGCAGCAAGAAAGCCTGAAAGCACAGAATATTGATTTAAAGGTGTATGGTTTAGCAAACTCTAAGGGTATGTTCTTCGATGCTGCTGGTATCGATATGGCCAACTGGCAAGGAGCACTAAAGGGTGAAGCTGAAGAGTTAAGCGTTGATAACCTGAAAGCATTTGTGCGCAATAACCACCTGATCAACCCTGTGCTAGTTGATGTGACATCCGACGAAACTTTAGCGCTAACTTATGCTGATTTTTTAGCTGAAGGCTTCCATGTTGTCACGCCTAACAAGAAAGCTAATACAGACTCTTGGGAGTACTATCAGCAACTTCGAAGTGCGGCGCAAAGTACAAATCGTCGCTTCCTTTACGAGACAACGGTTGGTGCAGGCTTACCTGTCATTGATACGCTGCAAAACTTAATCAAAGCCGGTGACGAACTGTTGCGCTTTGAAGGTATTTTATCAGGCTCGCTTTCTTATATTTTTGGCAAGCTAGAAGAGGGAATGTCACTGTCTGAGGCAACAGCAATTGCCAAAGAAAACGGTTTTACAGAACCCGACCCACGTGATGACTTAAGTGGTATGGATGTAGCGCGTAAGCTACTGATCATGGCTCGTGAAGCAGGCATGTCATTGGAGTTATCTGATATTCAAGTGGACTCTGTTTTACCAGCTGACTTTGATGCAAGTGGAGATGTCTCTGCATTTATGACGAATATCGCTCAACTAGACGCACAGG
Source organism: Thalassotalea sp. (assembly GCA_022448425.1). Taxonomy (GTDB): domain Bacteria; phylum Pseudomonadota; class Gammaproteobacteria; order Enterobacterales; family Alteromonadaceae; genus Thalassotalea_F. The sequence goes on from JAKVCY010000031.1 coordinate 16,134, forward strand.
TTGCCCAGCAAGTCGCTGAGGCGAAAGCAGAAGGCAAAGTATTGCGTTACATCGGTACGATTAACGCAGGCAAGTGCAAAGTCTCAATCCAAGCTGTCGATGCTGCTCACCCGCTTTACGCGATTAAAGATGGCGAGAATGCATTGGCTATCCATTCACGTTACTATCAGCCTCTGCCATTCGTATTGCGCGGTTATGGTGCTGGTGCAGCGGTAACTGCTGCCGGTGTATTTGGTGACTTATTAAGAACATTAGCTTGGGAGCAACAGCACTAATGTCAGTATCAGTATTTGCTCCTGCATCTATCGGTAATGTAAGTGTAGGATTCGACGTTTTAGGACTTGCTGTTCAACCGGTTGACGGCACATTACTCGGTGATGTCGTAACCGTTGAACCCGCTGAGCAAAACGCTTTGGCAGTGGTTGGTGCGTTTGCCGACAAGTTACCAGCCGAGCCAAGTGACAATATCGTTTGGCAATGTTTGTTATTGTTCAATCAAGCTCTTGAACAAGCAGGTAAAGAAGTTGAAGCAGTTAAGCTTACATTAGACAAAAAAATGCCGGTGGGTAGTGGCTTAGGCTCAAGTGCATGTTCTGTTGTTGCCGCTTTAGTGGCACTTAATAGCTTCTATGATAATTATTTTAGCGAAGATGTCGTATTGAAAATGACCGGACAAATGGAAGCTAAAATAAGTGGTAGCCTACATTACGATAACGTTGCGCCTTGCTACCTTGGTGGTTTGCAACTGATGATTGCTGACGAAAATATCATTACGCGCACACTACCGGGATTCGACGACTGCTATTACGTTATGGCATATCCAGGCATAACCGTCTCAACGAAAGCTGCAAGAGAGGTGTTACCGACTCAATACAGTAAAACTGATTTAATTCAGTATGGACAGACGCTGGCAGGGTTTGTAGACGCTTGCTATCGCCAAGACAAAGCTCAGGCTTTTGGCCAGTTTGATGACGTCGTTGCTGAACCTTACCGTGAAAACTTATTACCTGGCTTTGCTAATGCGAAGCAATACTTGTTAAACCAAGGCTGTTTAGCAGCTGGTATATCGGGCTCAGGCCCTACGCTTTTTGCTGTAACTGATGACAAAGCACTTGCGGAGTCTGCAGCAATCTGGTTAAAAGAAAATTACTTACAAACTGATTTTGGCTTCGTTCACGTTTGCAAAGCTGACAATCAAGGTGCTCGCTGCATATCTCGTTAGATGAAAAAGAATATTGAAGGAAGTGTTTCGTGAAGTTTTATAATTTAAAAGAAAATGATGAACAGGTGAGTTTTGCTCAAGCAGTAAAACAAGGCTTAGGCAAAAATCAGGGGCTATTTTTCCCTGAGAAGATGCCATCGCTCGATAATGTTGATGAGCTATTGGCGTTGCCATTCGTAGAGCGCAGCATCGAAGTGTTAGCACCATTCGTAGAAGGTGACCTTTCGAAGGGTGAATTAACAGAGATTGTTACGAATGCGTTTAATTTCCCTGCGCAAATTCAGCCAATTAGCGAAAGTCGTTCGATTCTTGAATTATTCCATGGGCCAACGTTAGCGTTTAAAGACTTTGGTGGTCGTTTTATGGCGCAATGCTTACAAGCGTTCACAAAGCAAGAGAAAATTACAATTCTAACTGCGACTTCTGGTGATACAGGTGCTGCAGTAGCGCATGCTTTCCACGGTATTGAAAACATCCGCGTAGTTATTATGTATCCGAAGGGAAAGATCAGCTTACTTCAAGAGAAAATGTTTACAACGCTTGGTGGCAACATTGAAACGATTGCTATCGACGGTACATTTGACGATTGTCAGGCAATGGTTAAACAAGCGTTTGACGATAAAGCGCTAGCGCAAGAGATTGGTCTAAACTCTGCAAACTCAATTAATATCAGCCGATTGTTAGCGCAGGTATGTTATTACTTTGAAGCGGTCGCTCAGTTAAAACGTCAGAATAGCCAACTAGATAACATCGTATTTTCAGTACCTAGCGGTAACTTTGGTAACTTAACAGCAGGCCTGTTCGCCAAGGCAATGGGCTTACCTATTAAGCGCTTTATCGCAGCGACAAATGCTAATGACACCGTTCCTCGCTACCTAGCGACAGGTGAATGGGCACCTAAAGCGACTGTTCCTACTATTTCAAATGCTATGGACGTGAGTAATCCAAATAACTGGCCTCGTGTAGAGCATATGGTGAAATCAGGTATTGTTGATGATTGTGTGTCGGGTGTTTCTGTTGATGAAGAGCAAACGCAATCGACAATGCTACAACTTAATAAGCTAGGTTATATCAGTGAACCTCATGCAGCTGTCGCATTCAAAGCACTAGGTCAGTGTGAAGATGATGAATACGGTGTATTCTTGGGAACTGCACACCCTGCTAAGTTTAAAGAGGTGGTAGAGAGCACGCTAGGGCAGCCGATTGCATTGCCAAAGGCACTTGCAGATTGTGCCGGCGAACCAATTTTATCGGTTGATATGGCAGCAGACTTTGAGCAAGTTAAAGCGTATCTATTGAAAGGTAATTAATAGCAAGCCATAGGCTGCAAAGTTGCTAATAGAAAAGTTACTTAAATAAAGCAACTTAAACAAAGTAACTTAAATATAGCCAATAAAAAAGGCGACAATGAATGTCGCCTTTTTTATTGTCTACTGTTTTATATCTGCATTAAGCAGCAAGCTGTGTTACTTAACTTCTTCACCAGCAGCCTGTTTATCTGCATGGTAGCTCGAACGAACTAATGGGCCACATGCTGCATGTACAAAGCCCATCTTCATTGCTTCGTCGTGGAACATTTGGAATTCGTCAGGGTGAACATAGCGTTCAACGGGTAAGTGATCTTTACTTGGTTGCAAGTACTGACCAATAGTTAGCATCGTTACGCCGTGTGCACGAAGGTCACGCATTACTTCTAAGATTTCTTCGTTTGTCTCACCCAAACCTACCATCAGACCAGATTTCGTTGGCACTTCAGGGTTGGCTTCGCCGAACTTCTTCAATAAATCTAATGACCACTGGTAATTAGCACCGGGTCTTGCTTTTGTGTATAAGCGAGGTGCTGTTTCCATGTTGTGATTGAACACATGTGGCGGGTGTTGATTTAGTATTTCTAACGCACGGTCCATACGACCACGGAAGTCAGGTACTAAAATTTCAACTTTTGTATGTGGAGCATGCTCTTCAATTTCTTTGATACATTCAGCAAACTGGCTAGCACCGCCGTCGCGAAGGTCGTCACGGTCAACAGATGTGATTACGACGTATTTTAACGCCATGTCTTTTAGCGTTAATGCGAGTTTCTTTGGCTCTTCCTCGTTTGGCTTAAGCGGTCTGCCATGCGCTACATCACAGAAAGGACAGCGACGAGTACAGATGTCGCCCAAAATCATGAAGGTTGCTGTACCGTGGTTAAAACATTCAGATAGGTTAGGGCATGAAGCCTCTTCACATACTGAGTGTAAGCCATGCTTACGCAGGCCAGCTTTTACTTGATCGATTTTTTCAGTCGTACGCGGTAACTTAATACGTAGCCACTCTGGTTTACGCAACATAGTTTCGCGTTCTGAAGGAATAACCTTGATAGGAATATGCGCCATTTTTTCGGCGTCACGTAGTTTAGTACCTGCTACAACTTTCGATGATTTAACTGTCATAATTTACATCCAGCCCTTCTTTGTGCTCAACATGTTCAACTTCAAACAAAGCAACGAATTCTTCAACTAGTGCTTTGCCTGCTTGTTCAACCGAGGCGGGGCCATTGATATCTGCGGTTTGTATCATTTCCATTCCTGCATAACCACAAGGGTTGATACGCAAGAATGGTTCTAAATCCATATTTACATTCAGTGCTAGGCCGTGAAATGAACAGCCTTTACGCACTCTTAGTCCCAATGAAGCGACCTTTCTTTCGTCCACGTATACGCCTGGTGCATCGGCTTTTGCGTAAGCATCAATGCCGAACTTACCCAATGCATTCACGATGCCATTTTCAATGAGAGTCACCAGTTGGCGCACACCTAATTTACGGCGCTTAATGTTGATTAGAAAGTAGATAACTTGCTGACCTGGTCCGTGATAAGTCACTTGACCGCCGCGATCTACTTTTACAACGGGAATATCACCGGTTGCCAGTAAATGCTCTTCTTTACCTGCTTGACCTTGGGTGAACACTGGCGGGTGCTCAACTAACCAAAGCTCATCGAGCGTACCTTCATCTCGATGGTCGGTAATATGCTGCATAGCATGCCAAACGGTTGTGTAGTCCAACTGGTTAAGTTGACGAATAATTAACGTATTATTCAAACTTAATTCTCACAAAATTCGAATTTATGGATTATATCTGAAGAAACCCTAGATTACACCGTATAGAGTGTATGGACTTTCTTGATTACAGAACGTATCTAACTTCTTCAATCGCAGTTAGTGTTTTGTAAATGGTCTCAATGTGATCTTTACTGGTAACACGTACGGCTACCGAAACAGACCAGTAGTTTCCCTTAGAGCTAGGCTTAACTTTTGGCGAGTAGTCACCAGGTGTGTGCTTTTGGAGTTCACCGACGATAAGGTCTGGTAATTCATCACAAGCAATACCCATGACTCTGAAGTTAAGTACTGTAGGAAACTCTAACAGTTCGTCAAATTTTGTTTGCATCTTCGCTCTCTATAAACAGTTAGCTGTTAACAAGTGATTGTTTAAACGATTGAAACAGCTGATGTACTTTGGTGGCAACAGGACCTATCTGGCCATTAGCTACTATTTTACCATCAATATGACTTATAGGGCTAATTTCACGTGAAGAACTGCTGACCCACACTTCATCTGCACTCAATAGTTGAGCGAGAGACAATGGTTGTTGGTGTACTGTTATGGAGGCATTTTCCGCTAATTCAATGATCAAATCGCGTGTTATACCGGCAAGAATTAATTGATTTTTAGGTGGCGTTATTAACTCACCGTTAATCACAGCAAATACATTGCTGGAACTTGCTTCGGTAATATATTGATCTCGCTGTAAAATAGCTTCATCAAAGCCAAGGCTCTCGGCTTGATTGCGGAGCAAAATATTTGCCAGTAGAGCGGTTGTCTTTATATCACAATGTTGCCAACGAAAATCTTCTAGCAATGTGACACGAATTGCCTTTAATGCTGCAACATCAGTCGATAGTGGCATCGGCATAATAAGCAGCGTAGGCGGTGTTTGTTTGTCTAGAACGTGGCTTCGTTCTTTGTCTCTGCCTCTTGTTACTTGAATATAGACAGATAAATGACCACCCTTGTTTTTGTCGATAACCGATTGGATAAGTGCTTGCCATTCAAATGCGGCAAAGGCATGTGCAAGTCCAATACTACGTAGACAATACTCAAGGCGCGTTAGGTGTTCGGTTAACCGAAAAGGAATGCTGTGGTAAACAGGAATGACTTCATAAACACTGTCTGCAAACAAAAAGCCTCGGTCAAGGACCGAGACTTTTGCATCGTGTTTAGCAAGATATTCACCGTTAAGGTAAACAATATCCGACATCTGTACTAATTAGTTATTTACTAGTTAGCAAACTGTAGTTTTACGTAGTCAACTAGGCGACTGAACATGCTACCTTCGTTAACTTCTTGCAACGTTACCAGCGGGTATTCAGCAATGTCTTCACCGTTTAGTGATAGATATAATTTACCAACCACTTCGCCTTTGGCTAACGGTGCAACAAGTTGCTTGTTTAACTCAATGTTTGTTTCGATTTTCTTGCTTTGACCACGTGGAATGGTAATCGGCGTACTTTCTAAAATGCCCAGATTTACGTCTTTGATATCACCCATCCATACACGATTGCTAGCAAAAGTTTCACCTGCTTTGTAAGGCGTGATAGTTTCAAAGAATCGGAAACCGTAGTTTAACAATTTCTTACTTTCTACTTTACGTGCGCGCTCGCTTTCTGTGCCCATTACAACACTGATTAATCGCATGCCGCCTTTGGTTGCAGAGGTGACTAAGCTGTAACCTGCTTCTGACGTGTGGCCTGTTTTAAGACCATCTACATTCATGCTTTTGTCCCATAACAAGCTATTGCGATTGTATTGCTTGATATCGTTAAACGTGAACGACTTCTGTTTATAAAGCTCGTACTCTTCTGGCACGTTGCGAATTAATGCACCAGCAAGTGTTGCCATATCTCTTGGCGTTGTTTTGTGTTCAGTACTATCAAGGCCGTGGCTGTTTTCAAAATAGCTACTGTTCATGCCAAGTTGTTGAGCATGGGCATTCATTAAATCAGCAAATGCTTCTTCGCTACCTGCGATATGCTCGGCCATTGCAATACATGCATCGTTACCAGACGTGACGATAATGCCTTGGTTTAAAAGACTAACAGGTACTTCCTTGCCAACTTCCAAGAACATTAATGATGAGCCATTCAGCACAGGGTTACCAGTTGCCCAAGCATTTCTGCTGATCTTTACTTGATCGTCATTTGAAATATTTCCCGCCTTTAACTCAATGCCGATAATGTAACTTGTCATCATCTTAGTTAAGCTGGCAGGTGCTAATAATGAATCTGCGTTACCTTCAGCAATAACTTTACCAGTCGTGTAGTCAATTAGAATATGGCCTTTGGCATTGATATTTGGCGGATTTGGAACAATAGAAATCGATTGTGCAAAAGAGGCTGCGGAGAAAGTAGCAGCACTGAAAAGTATCAATAGTTTTTTCGTTGATTTAGCCAGCAATTGAGCTAATAGGCGTGACATAATGTTCCTTCGAATTCTTTATTTGTGAGTATTACTGTAATACTTGACCCTAATGAGTTTAAGTGCGTATTACAACAGACAAAACGCCGACAGTATATCATTATTGCTGCTATTTTCTACGGGCAAATACCGTGATAACTGGGCTTAATGTAAGATTTTGCGACGATAGGCGTTTTCATAGCCAGATGCTTTCAACGCATCAATTAGCTCGCTGGTATCGGCTTCTTCCTTAAACGGCCCTATTTGGACGCGATAAATGCCATTTTGTTCCGGATAAACAACATTTTGTTGGTACAAAGTCGACAGCGCATTAGCGGTATTTTTCGCAACGTCGGCACTACGAGTGGCAAATACTTGGATAAAGTAGTTTGCGCCATTAGAGGCGTTTGAATTGTCACTAGCGGTATCTGCGCTATCGGCACTATTGTTGATTGAAGGAATTTCCTGGAGCGCGCTTAAGTTTTCGACTGCAGCTGTGCTAGAGGTATTAATAGCCATGGGGAGTATCGTTGGCTGAACAGATTGAGCAATTGTTTGAGTTGATTGATTTTTCTTTGAATCTGTATCGAACTCTGTAATTGCTTCAATTTTTACTTTTGCAGTACCTGTTTTGAGCATTTCCAGCTTATAGGCGGCGCTAAACGACAAATCAATCACGCGAGACTCGTGAAAAGGGCCGCGGTCGTTAACGCGAACAATTACTGACTTATTGTTGGCAAGATTAGTCACTTTCGCATAAGTGGGGATAGGTAGGTTCTTATGAGCGGCGCTCATGGCGTACGTATCGTAAATTTCACCATTTGAGGTGAGGTGACCATGAAACTTGTTACCGTACCAAGAAGCGATCCCCGTTTGTGTAAACCCATCAGCACTTGGCATAACGTAATATGTTTTGCCGCGTACCTTGTAACTTGGCATGTTGCCACCTCGGCTTTTGGGTTCAAAGCGCGGGATAGGGTCCTTAAGTTCTGATGCCGTTGGCAGTCTTGTTGGTGTGCTGTCGTGCGCTTGTTGATAGCGACCAGAGTTCATACTGCAGCTCTGAATTAACAAAGCCAATAGCGCAACCAAATAGAGGGTGAGTTGTTTCATTGTGTAGCTGCAGTAATGTTATTTATAGTTATCGATATTTGTTATTACAAGTTGTTTCTAGCACTAGCTGGTAATAAAGCGCCGCCTTGTACTAATACCCATTAGCATGCCAAAGCCTGCCATCAATGTCACCATCGATGTGCCACCATAACTGACTAAAGGTAACGGCACGCCAACAACAGGAAGTAGTCCCGAAACCATGCCGATATTGACAAAAACATAAACAAAGAAAGTTAGCGTTAAGCTACCTGCCAATAATTTGGTAAAGGCTTCTTGTGCATTGACTGCGATCCATAAACCTCGCATGACGATAGCGAGATATACTAACAGCAACAGCCCTACACCGATTAAACCGAACTCTTCACTAAAGACAGCGAAGATAAAGTCAGTATGACGTTCTGGTAAAAACTCAAGCTGAGATTGCGTGCCTTGAAGCCAACTCTTTCCGTGCAAGCCACCTGAACCAATAGCTATCTTCGACTGGATAATATGGTAGCCTGCACCGAGTGGATCTTTCTCTGGGTCTAATAAAGTTAACACCCGCTGCTTTTGATAATCTTTCATCAAAAACATCCAGAATATTGGCGTAAAAGCTGACGCTAAGGCGATACAGCTACCAATAAGTTTCCAGCTAGCACCCGCTAAAAAGATAACGAATAACCCTGAGCTAGCGACTAGTAATGACGTTCCTAAATCTGGCTGTTTGGCAATCAACAACGTTGGCACTAACACCAGTATAAAGGCGATGATAATGTTGCCTAATTTAGCTGGTAAATCGTGTTGGCTGATAAACCAAGCAATAGTGATCGGCATGATAAGTTTGATGATTTCGGAAGGCTGAAAGCGCATAAAGCCTAGATCGAGCCAGCGCTGGGCCCCTTTACCTATGGTACCGACCAGCAGAACCGCAACGAGCAATGCCAAGCCCACAACATAGACGGGGATCGCCCATTTGAGAAAAAACTGTGGTGGAATTTGCGCAATAATAAACATTACCGTTAAGGCAACACCTAGCCTTACGCCTTGTCTAACAACTAGGTCAGCATCTTGGCCACCAGCACTGTAGACAACAAACAAGCCTAATGTCATGAGTGCTAAAATACCCACGAGTAGCGGCAAATCGATATGCAGTTTCTGCCAAATATCGAGCTTTTTAGTTTGGTCTTGATGATGAGCGTGCATTATTCGGTACCGGCCTTACTAATTCCGAAATGAGTGTCGTGGTTCGGATGATTCTTGTCTTTGTATTGGCTTACGATTTCGCGGTTACCAAAATATTGATCCATGATTTGACGTGCAACTGGCGCAGCGTTTGTCGCGCCGCCACCTTTTGCCACGTTTTCGATGGCGACAGCCACGACTATTTCTGGATTATCAAACGGTGCAAATGAGATAAACATGGCGTTATCACGTTGGTCCTCACGTGTGGTTGACGCGTCATACTTTTCATCTTCACCTAAGCTAGTAACTTGCGCCGAGCCCGTTTTACCAGCAGCGTCGTATTTGTGTCCCTTGAATGCGTTATGCGCTGTTGCCCCTAACTTTTGTACCGTTGAATGCATTGTATTCAATACGATTTGCCAATTTTTATCGTCTTTCAATTCAATCGGCGGGCGATCTTCTAACGCATATGGTTCGGCTTCCACTTTTACTGTTGGTGTTTCTTGACCCGGTAAATAGGTAGTCTGCGATGTCGCTTTAAGTAAGTGAGGTGTTTTGATTTCACCTTTATTGACGAGGATAGACGTCGCTTGTGCTAGTTGCAGTGGTGTTACGGTCCAGTAACTTTGTCCAATGCCAACAGAAAGCGTCTCTCCTGTATACCATGGCTGATTATAACGTGCACGCTTCCAACCAACACTTGGCAAAACACCGCGACTCTCTTCGTGAATGTCGATACCGGTATATTCACCAAAGCCAAATTTGTCCATCATTTCGCTGATGTTGGAGATACCAAGCTTGTAGGCTAAGTTGTAAAAGTAAACGTTACAGGACTTCTCAATCGCGCGTTGTAAACTTATCCAACCATGACCACCTCTGATCATGTCTCGGTACTTTTTCTCGACGTTTGGTAGTTGGAAAAAGCCGGGATCATAAATACGTGTTTTAGAAGTAATAACCTTTTTATCTAAGCCTGTAATTGCGAGAAATGGCTTAACAGTTGATGCGGGAGGGTAGCCCTGCACGGTACGGTTAATCAGCGGCAAATCTTTCGAAGAAAGTAGTTTTTTGTAATTGATATTACTAATACCGTGAACAAAAAGGTTACCGTCGTAACTCGGGTTTGAGTACATCGCAAGTACACCACCATCTCGAGGATCTATTGCGACAACAGCGCCACGCTTGCCGCTAAGTGCCCGTTTGGCAATCATCTGTAATTCAATATCAAGCGTAAGAGTTAAATCTTTACCGGGAATTGGGGGCGTGAAGTCTAAGGTGCGAATAACTCGACCTTGGTTATTAACCTCTACTTCTTGGTGGCCTATGGTGCCATGAAGGATATCTTCGTAGTATTTCTCTAACCCTAGCTTACCTATTTCGCGAGTCGCAGCATAGTTCTCAGCCTTACCTTCAGACTCGAGTTTATTGGCATCACGAGAGTTTATGCGTGCTACATAACCTAGATTGTGAGTCGTTAAATCACCAAAAGGGTAGTAGCGCTTGAGGCGAGCTTCTATTACAACGCCAGGGTATTTGTGTTGATTAACAGAAAACAAGGCAACTTGTTGGTCGCTAAGGCGAGAATGTAACTCTACGGGTTTGAAGCGTCGTTTTCCTTTAACCGCTTTGAAGAACTTCTCTTGCTTTTCATCGCTGATGCCCAGTAAATCACTGATTTCTGCGACTGTTGTTTCTAAATCTTCAACTTGCTCAGGTACTATTTCCAAGCTGTAAATAGGCTTGTTTTCAGCCAGCAAAACCCCGTTTCTATCGTAAATCTGGCCGCGATTAGGTGCGACTGGAAGTAGTTTGATGCGGTTGCTATTCGACCGTGTCTGATATTTTTCATAGGAGCTAACCTGCAAGTTATAAACGTTGCTAAACAAAATGAGCAACATAATAACGACGCCGATTAGCGCGATAAACGCTCGGCGTGCAAACAGGTTTGCTTCAGCAGTATGATTTCGAATGGATACGCGTTTATGCGGCGCCATAGCAGGCAACTACTCCCTGTGATATGGGTGATTGTTATTCACGCTCCAAGCGCGATATAGGCTTTCAGCGATAATAATGCGCACCATAGGGTGTGGTAAGGTTAACGGCGATAGCGACCATTTTTGCTCTGACGCGGCAATGCAGGCAGGGGCTAAACCTTCTGGACCACCAACGAGTAACGCGACATCTCTGCCATCGTACTGCCAACGTTCAAGTTGATTGGCAAGCATAGGTGTATCCCAAGGTTTACCGGTGACTTCTAATGTCACGATACGGTTTCCTTTGGGAATCGCAGCTAATGTTTGCTCACCTTCTTTTTCCAAAATTCTGGCGATATCAGCATTTTTCCCACGCTTACCAGGTGGAATTTCAACAAGGTGAAAACTTAAATCGCGCGGAAATCGGCGGGCATACTCTTGAAAGCCTTGGGTTACCCAAGCGGGCATTTTGTTGCCAACGGCATATAAGGTTAAACGCATGGAAACCTGTACTTACCTATTATTCCCAAAGCTGTTCTAGTTGGTATTTATCGCGCTGTTCGTCAGTCATTACGTGAACTACAACAGAGCCTAAATCAACAAGTGACCACTCACCCACGTCATTGCCCTCAATACCTAAAGGCTCAACACCTTCAGCACGGCATTCCATCGCGACATTTTGTGCGATTGATTTTACATGGCGGTTTGAGTTACCAGAGGCTACAACCATATAGTCAGCGAAACTGGCTTTATCACGAATATCTAATGAGATGATGTCTCGACCTTTTAGGTCATCAATTTTTTCAGAAACGAAGGCTGAAAGAGCTTCACTTTGCAACGTTTTATCCTTACTCAATATAAACTGATTTAATCTTATCACTTTTTCCTAGCGTGTTTAACAGATTATAGCGGCTGATAAGTTGTAAAGTGCAAACGAATATGACCAGTGAGCGAATATTCAAACGTTTGGGCACTAAATTAGGTTAATGATGTTAAGCTAGCGATAGAGCGTTGAACGGCTTAAATAAGTAATTATTTGTTCGGGTAAATAGTGGTTGAGGGTGGCGACAGCGACGCCGCTGCTCAATTGCTGCCTAATTTCACTGGAAGAAATATCAAAGTTTACCGGCGGCAAAATAACAATTTGCTTACTGGCGTTAAGTTGGAAAGTATCAAGTGACGTTAGATATTTGCTAACTTCACTAGCGATATGCTGGTTTTTATCGCCATTGTCATAATGTGGGCGAGTGCAGACGATAAGGTTGCACAAGGTAAGAAGTTCTTCCCAACGATGCCATTTAGTAAGACTTAAAAGCGAATCCATCCCAATAATAAAGTTCAAGGCTTGCTTTGGCGCCTCAGCTTTCATTTCCTCTAGCGTGTCAAACGTATACGATGGCTTGTCGCGATGCAGTTCTCTGTCGTCTATTTCGAATAATGGAAAGCCAAGCTTCAATACTTCGAGCATAGCTATGCGCTGTTCGCTCGTAGCAGTGGCCATTGCTTTATGCGGTGGAATATGAGCGGGTAGTAGGGTTATCTTCTTAATTTGCCCTAACGTTTTAGCAACGTGCTGACAAATAGCTAGGTGACCTTTATGGAAGGGATCAAAAGTGCCACCAAATAGTACCTTTATGTCTAGCGATTTTATATCTTCAATTGGCTGTACAGAAACATGCGCTGAGCTAGTCATGGTAAGCCATGCTGAGATGTTTTAATTCGTCGCCTTCGAACACGCAAATACAGACATCAGCCAGCATTTGGAATGCGTTAAAGTCTGCTGCACTTTTACTGACTAAATCTGTGTCAGTTAAGCGGCTTTGCGCCAACATGATATTTGCCAAAGAACTTTTGGATAATGCATTTTGATATAGTGGTTTTCGTTTATCCCAAACTTTAAAGTCGGTCATGACTTGTGCTTGGTTCACGCCGCTTTGAAGCTTAAAAAACATCGCTTTTAACTGGTTTAGTTCTTTATTCACAAACCAAATTACCTTTGCGACTGGCGCTCCTTCTTGTTGCATTTGGTTGAGTATGGCAACGCACTTAGCTGTTTCGCCGTTTAGCAATGCGTCAATGAGCGCAAACGGATTAAACTTGGACTGATTGATGATCAGTTCACTTAAAGCTTCAGTGGATATTGGCTGATTGGCATAAAGTATCGCGAGTTTTTGTAGCTCTTGATCTAGGGCCAGCACATTGCCTTCGAACATAGTCATTAGTAGTGAAATACCGTCATTAGCTAAACGCAATTGATAGTGCTTCAATTGGCGATTGAGCCACATTGAGAGGCTTTTCCCTTCCAAATCGTAAAGTGGCAGGTAGACACCAGCAGACGATAGGCTTTTGAACCATTTTTTATTCGTTGTGGCGCCATCGACACGGTCACCATGACACAGCAAAATTACGTCGTGGCTCAATTGTTCAAGCACGTGCGCAAAAGCCTTACTTCCTGCGTCGCCAATCTTAGTGGAAACAAACTCTAACTCTATGAGACGTCTAGCCGCGAACAGGCTCATCGATTGATATTCGTTGATAAGCTCATCCCAGCTGAATTTATCGTCGATTGTGAACCGAATAAATTCATCAAAGCCTTGTGCTTTAGCCGCAGATTTTATTTGGAATATCGCGTCGTTCTTTTGCCACGGTTCATCACCAAATACCAACCAAATAGGCGCTAAAGATTTCGCTAGTGTTTGGTTGAGTTGATTGTGATAAATACGCATGAATTAACGCGACAGCAGAGTGAGCTAAGAATTTACCGGAAAGCTTGCCATGTTGCGCAAAATCTTATCTGCAGCAACTTTACGCATTTCGCTAAGTAACAGTGATAACTCACGACTTTTCGCCAGCGCTCTGTCAGGATCGTCTTGATAGTCGCGATAAAGTTCAAAGCTGAAGGTTTGCGGTTCTTGCTCGGCAAGGTGAAGCTGGTAGCTTACTGTGTAAATAAGCTCGTACTCAGCAACTTGGCCGTTCGGAAATACTGAAAGGGTACGGCGATTAAGCTCGTCTTTTAAAATACGAAGCTCTGGCTTAGTAACATCTGGTTTAGCAAGCAAGTCTACTTGGTTAAGTGCTAGATGTTGCTTAACGATACGCGTTAACTCACCATGCTTGTCGACAGAGCTGACATAAAGGGTTTGTAATTCAGGCGCTAGTAAAAAGTCTCCTCGCAATCTAAACCCGCACGCAGTGAGGGTTAGGGTAAGGGCAACCAAAGCAATGGCTTTGGTAGTTGACAAATTTACTCGCATTGATGAGAACCTTTATTGTTACGTTGAATTGGTGGTTTGTTATTATCAAATGGCACCTTTTCAGGCGCCATTTGAATTTTCAAGGGTAAGAATAACTTAAATGCTGTGACTAGTTAGCCACAATATTTAACAGCTTACCTGGCACGTAAATGACCTTACGCACGGTTTTGCCTTCAACAAATTTGGCAACGTTTTCTTCGCTCATGGCAAGTGCTTCAACAGCGTCTTGAGCAGCGTCTGCAGCTACAGTCACTTTTGCACGCAGCTTACCGTTAACCTGAACGATGATTAATTTCTCATCTTCGATTAACGCAGATTCGTCAACCTGTGGCCATGACGCATCTTCAACCGTGCTGCCATCACCAATTTCTTGCCATAGCTTGTGAGACATATGCGGCGTGATTGGCGCAAGCATTAGCGTAACTGCGCGAACTGCTTCTTGCATTACAACTAAGTCTTCGTTGCTTTCCATTTTAGCTTTCGCTAAGTGGTTCATTAATTCCATTACCGCAGCAATTGCTGTGTTGAAAGTGTTACGGCGACCAATGTCGTCACTCACTTTAGCAATAGTTTTGTGAAGTTCACGGCGCATTGCTTTGTGGTTACTTGCAAAGTTAACATTGCTAACATCGATGTCGCCTGATGCTGCTTTAAAGTCGCTTGCTAGTTTCCATACACGTTTTAAGAAACGGTGTGCACCTTCAACGCCAGAGTCTGACCATTCTAGTGTTTGCTCAGGTGGAGACGTGAACATAATGAATAAACGCACTGTATCGGCACCGTATTGCTCGATAACTTCTTGTGGGTCGATACCATTGTTCTTCGACTTAGACATTTTGCTCATGCCCGCTGAGATAACTGGCTCACCATCGACTTTGCTCTTCGCTGCGATGATTTTACCTTTCTCGTCGCGTTCTACTTCAACATCGGTTGGCGAAATCCATTCTTGACCACCGTTTTCTGCTTCGCGGTAGTATGTGTCCGCAAGCACCATGCCTTGGCATAGTAAGCTCTTGAATGGCTCGTCAGATTTAACTAGGCCGACATCGCGTAATAATTTGTGGAAGAAGCGCGCGTACAATAAATGCAAGATTGCGTGTTCAATGCCACCGATGTATTGATCAACTGGTAGCCAGTAGTTTGCTTTCTCTGGATCTAACATTTCTGTGTCTGACTCAGGAGAACAGTAACGAGCGTAGTACCAAGATGATTCCATAAAGGTATCAAAGGTATCAGTTTCACGGAATGCCGCTTCACCGTTGTAGGTTGTTTTAGCCCACTCAGGATCGTCTTTAATTGGCGATGTTACACCGTTCATTACCACGTCTTCTGGTAACTCTACAGGTAATTGGTCTGCAGGTACTGGAACAGATTCGCCATTTTCCAAGTTAATCATTGGAATTGGTGTGCCCCAGTAACGTTGACGTGAAACACCCCAGTCGCGTAGACGGTAGTTAACTTTGATTTGGCCTTTCTCTTCTTGAGACAATTTCCAAGCAATTGCTTTAAATGCTTTCTTGAAGTTTAAGCCGTCAAATTCCCCTGAATTGATAAGCTTACCTTTCTCCGTAATTGCAGCTTTAGTAATGTCGTCTTCTTCAGTGCCTTCAATAACTTGCTTGATTTCCAAACCGTATTTGGTAGCAAATTCAAAATCGCGTTGGTCGTGACCTGGAACAGACATAACAGCACCTGTACCGTAGTCCATTAATACGAAGTTTGCTGCCCATACTGGTACTTCTTGACCTGTTAGCGGGTGAATTGCTTTAAGGCCAGTATCAATACCTTTTTTCTCGATGTTAGCCATGTCAGCTTCAGTTGCGCCTTCAGCTTTACACTCTTTGATGAATACAGCTAATTCAGCATTGTTTTCAGACGCTTTTACTGACAATGGGTGGTCAGCAGCAAGTGCCACGTAGGTAACACCCATTAAAGTATCTGGACGCGTAGTGTAGATATCAAAACTCTCTTCACTACCTGCTACAGCAAATGTCATTTCGACACCTTCAGAGCGACCAATCCAGTTCTTCTGCATAGTCTTAACTTGCTCAGGCCAGCCTTCTAGTTGGTCTAAGTCATTTAATAATTCTTCAGCGTAATCAGTAATTTTGATGAACCACTGTGGAATTTCTTTCTTCTCGATTAATGCGCCAGAACGCCAGCCGCGACCGTCGATTACTTGCTCGTTAGCCAGTACCGTTTGGTCAACAGGATCCCAGTTTACTGTTGCCATTTTTTTGTAAACTAAGCCTTTTTCGAAAAGCTGAGTAAAGAACCATTGTTCCCAACGGTAATACTCTTTTGTACAGGTAGCTAGTTCGCGGTCCCAATCGTAACCAAAGCCCAATGATTTAAGCTGATTGCGCATGTAATCGATGTTTTGGTAGGTCCACTTAGCTGGTGCTGAGTTGTTTTTGATTGCTGCGTTTTCTGCTGGTAAACCAAAAGCATCCCAACCCATAGGTTGAAGCACGTTCTTACCTTGCATGCGTTGGTAGCGAGAAATTACGTCACCTAGGCTGTAGTTGCGCACGTGACCCATGTGAAGACGACCACTTGGGTAAGGGAACATAGACAGGCAGTAGAATTTTTCCTTACCTGGCTTTTCTTGTGCTTTAAACGTTTTGTTTTCAGTCCAGTGTTGCTGAACTTCTGCTTCAATCGATTGGGGATTGTAAGTGGATTCCATTAATAATTTCTCAAAACCAAAGATGGGCTGCCTATCAATATGGCGTTAGTCGCAAAAAAGGCAAATTAAATTTCGGCATAGAATACCTTATCTGCGCCAGTAACAACAAGCTTATTCCCTAACCAATCTCGACGCTTGTGCGATATTTAACCAGTAAGCTTTGAACAATAGAGAAGCTTTGACTTGCTATACTTATTATTAACGTTAATACAAATGCTATTGAGTAGGTAGAAACGCGATGAAAACCAATGAACAACCAGCCAATACAACCGTTCCACCCGCAGTTACCGAATCATCTATTCAGGCATCTGCTCAAACATCAGGACAAGCCGAGAATTTCTATCAGCGTTTGCATTCGTGGCTCAACGATGTAAATGACCATGAAGTTAAGCAACTTGTCGAGGTGGTTGAAGAAACCAAGTCGCTCGCACTCGCTGCAGAGTCACTATCTGAAGAGCGGGTGACACAGTTTATCGCTAACGTTAAGTATGATATCCAAGAGTTCTTTCAGCACTGGCGTGAAACATCAGATAACTCGGTGTATTTGGGCTTGTTGAATGAAACTTGGTGGGACACGTTGGCAAAAGCAGCTGATAAAACGCAAATAGAATGGGCTGAATTGCCTGAGGACTTTGCGCATGATGGCGTCTACAAAAGTGGTGATGTGATTGGTTTTGGTATCCTCGAATGTTGTGAATGTCATCATCAGTTGACCGTGTCGCATTTTAGTGAAGTGCCTGAATGCAGTGAGTGTGGTCATCAAGAATTTAATCGATTGCCGTTGAGTCCTTAGTGAAACGCTTTTGCTTTGAAGGTCGCTCAGTGAAGCTGTGTTAATTAGTTTTTGCTAACTTATTTAAGAACGCGTTACACTGGCAACAGATATAAAAATAATCCTTCCAAAATAGAGTACTTGCATGAGCTTATCTGCTGTTAATTGCCTGCTTAAACCTTCACAACTTACGGCTAATTTAACTGAATCTATGTTTAGTTTGTCATCTGACGAAGCCATAGAACGTCAGCCATTCGTTGGTCATGCCCGCGCAAAAGAGGCGCTGGAATTTGGTTTGTCAATGGAAACCATAGGCTTTAACGTATTTGCAATGGGCGAGCATGGCATCGGTCGTCAAACATTAATTAAGCAGATGTTGGGCGAGCTAGCTACAGAGCAAGAAACACCGCCAGAGTGGTGTTACATCAATAACTTC
Source organism: Thalassotalea sp. (assembly GCA_022448425.1). GTDB lineage: Bacteria > Pseudomonadota > Gammaproteobacteria > Enterobacterales > Alteromonadaceae > Thalassotalea_F. Next base: position 34,257 of record JAKVCY010000031.1, read on the forward strand.
GACGACAATCATGCGCCATTTAAATTGTATGTAAACCCAGGCGATGGCAAGCAACTAGTCGCTCGTATCAATACGTTCATCGATGAGCTATTGGCTCTGTTTCCTGAGATTTTTGATAACCCGGGCTATCAGCGTCAAAAAGCGGCAATTGATCGAGAATTTAATGAAAAGTACGATGATGCTATTGCCAAAGTTGAACAAACGGCCATTGCCAATAGTGTTGTTTTGTACGAGGAAGCCGGGGAGGTTGGCTTTTCACCAGTCGTTGATGGAAAACCCGTAAACGATAAAGAGTTTGCTAACTTAACCGAAGAACAACGCAACGAATTCTATTCGGTATTAGCTGCACTCGAGAACTTATTGTCTGAGCAATTAATTGAGCTTCCTTTATGGAAGCGCATGTCATCTGACAAAATGCGCAAATTAAAGCACGATACCGCTGAACACAGTATTCGCCCTTTAATTAAAGAAATGGAGCACGAATTCGCCAGCAACTTAGGCGTGCTTAAATACCTATCAAAGCTTAAAGCGCACGTTGTTGAAACTGTCCTTGAGATATTGGATAACGAAAGTGCTGAAAACAGCACAGATAAAGACAACCGCAAATTATTGGTAGAACAATTTTTGCCGAACCTGCTAATCGGTCGAAAACCGGGTGAAGGTGCACCCGTGGTGTATGAACAGAACCCAACATTCCAAAACCTGTTTGGACACATTGATGTTTCAACATTTCAGGGGGCAAGCTACACCAGCTATCGATTAATTCGCCCAGGTGCATTGCACAAAGCGAACGGCGGTTACCTTATTTTAGATGCCGATAAGCTGATGGCTCAGCCACTGGTGTGGTCGCGCTTAAAATTGGCATTGAAAACGCAAAAGATCGTTATTGAAAACCCGTATTCTGAAATCGGTAGCGGTTCGAGTTACAGCTTGCAGCCAGAAAAGGTACCTCTACAAGTGAAAGTTATTTTGCTAGGTAGTTCTGACATTTACTACATGTTACAGGAATACGACCAAGAGTTTACCGAGCTGTTTCGCGTACTGGCTGATTTCGATCGCTATCTCGAAAAAGACCGCCAAAGCCTGCGCGCATACAGTAACCTAATTCGCCGTCGTGCTATTCAATTTGGTTACCCTGAAGTGCTTGATGAAGCTGCCTTAGAACTTGTGAAATACGCCTTGAGACGCGCAGAGCATCAGCAGAAAATTTCTGCCAATATCGTTCAAGTCAATGACCTACTAGATGAGTCGGTTTACTGGTGGAAAAAGCAAAGCCTTGAAAGCAAGTTAACCGCCGAGTTTGTAAAGCTGGCATTGGCGGCGAAAAAGCGTCGTACCGGACGTTTAAGTGAAACATGGCTAAGCGAAATTAAAGAGCGCCAAGTACTGATTAGCACCGAAGGTGGCTACGTTGGTAAAGTGAATGGTTTAACCGTATTAGAAATTGGCGATAGCGTATTTGGCACACCTGCGCGTATCACGGCAACTGTATACGCGGGTAGCAATGGCGTGACAGATATTGAGCGTGAAGTTGACTTAGGTAAGTCGATTCACTCAAAAGGGGTGTTATTGCTAACAGGTTATCTGGGTCATAAATACGGTCAGGGGTTTCCCGTGTCGATTTCAGCCAATATCGCCATCGAGCAGTCTTACGGTCATATCGACGGTGACAGTGCATCAATGGCGGAATTATGTGCATTAATTTCAGCTATTACCGCATTACCGATTGATCAAGGTATCGCGATTACCGGCTCAATCAATCAGCATGGTGAAGTGCAGTCGGTTGGTGGTGTGAATGAAAAAATTGAAGGCTTCTATCAACTTTGTAAAGACAAAGGCTTAAATGGCAAGCAAGGGGTGATTATCCCGCGCACTAACGTGATTAACTTGATGCTAGACCAAAACGTCATCGATGCGGTACGAACTGGCAAATTCCATATTTATGCGGTTGATTGTATCGACCAAGCGCTGGAAATTTTAATGGCAACGCCAGCAGGTGAGATGAATAGAACAGGTCGTTATCCAAGAAAGTCTATCCACGGCTTAGCATTGGATAAACTCAATACCCTTGCTGAATTACTGCATGGTCCAGAAGAGTAATGCTTTAAGCTTGAAAATAGTTACGAAAAAAGGGAGCCTTAGCGCTCCCTTTTTTATTGCCATAGCGTTCTTAGCCTCAGCCACTCACTGAAACTGAAAGGTCTTTTAAAATACCGTCGTGTAAATTGTAGATAAAGCCATGCACTGTAATGTCGTGATTATTGTCCCAAGCTTTGCGGAGTATCGAAGAGTTAGCAACATTGGCCACTTGTTCCATCACATTTAGCTCACATAACAAATTAGTTCGCTCTTGTTGGTCTGTTACCGCATCAAGCTTTTCGCGATGAAAGCGATAAACGTCTTTGATATGACGAAGCCAGTTGTCCATCAAACCTCGCGATTCATTGTCCATCGATGCGATAACGCCACCACAGCCGTAATGTCCGCAAACGATGATATGTTTAACCTTGAGGATCTCTACCGCATACTGCAGCACAGACAAACAGTTTAAATCGCTATGCACAACCTGATTGGCAATATTGCGATGAACAAAGACTTCACCTGGTGCTAACCCTAATAATTGATTGGCGGGTACACGAGAGTCTGAACAGCCAATCCACAAGTATTCAGGGGCTTGTTGGTCAGATAGACGTTTAAAAAATTGGGGATCGTCGTTAACGTGATTCGCTGCCCACTGCTTGTTGTAGGCAAATAAGTGTTCAATAGACGACATAGATAAATCATTCTGTTTTGTAGTTGGGGTGGATACTACCACAAATAATGTGGTTAAGTGGTTGAATAAGTTTCCGCGATTACTGTTTACAGGTAAAATAGTGGCTATCACATGATTAAACTGAAATGAACTGAAGGTATTTGAATGGCTACAGCGTGCGCTCGTCATATTCTGGTTAAGCAAAAAGATTTTGCAGAGAAATTAAAGCAGCAATTAGACAAGGGAGCTGACTTTGGTAAGCTTGCGAAAAAACACTCAACTTGTCCTTCGGGCAAAAAAGGTGGTGACCTTGGTGAGTTTCGCCGTGGACAAATGGTAAAAGCATTTGACGATGTGGTCTTTAAAAAAGAAGTGTTGAAAGTGCACGGCCCAGTCAAAACAAAGTTTGGTTTTCACTTAATTCAAACGATTTACCGTACTTAGGAAAATCCTGAATAAGCATACTGTTTTGTATGCTTTAAAACTTCACCTGAGCAAACGTTACTCTGATGCTCTAATTATTCCACATTAATGATAATTTATTGAATTTTGGTTTATTTATGTTAGTTTAGAGTAAAAGTAGTAGACGGAAGTTACTACTGTGTCTGCAATTTAGTTGTTATTAACTTATGGATGAGTCGTATGAAGTATCTAAAACTATTTACCCTTTCTATTATTGTTATATTCGCTGTTCGATTAAGTGCAGCAGAATCTATAAAAATTCATTCCATTCACAAAGAAACGTTCTCATGTACAGAGCATTGGGAAGGGCAATTTAAGTTTGTTGGAGATGCGCTAGGTACTGATTGTGTTATTGGTGGTTGGTATAAAGATGATGAAAGGTTGTTTCAAAGGAACTACATAAACCAAGGTTTTAAAAATGAAGATTGGTATGGCTTCAATAAATTAGTTTTGGCGCCGTGTGATTGCAAAGTAGTAGAAGTGTATGTCAATAACGTTACAAATGTGCCTGGTATCATGACTCCCGGGCGCGCAAGCTCGATAGCGTTTCAAACAGCAGATGGAAAGACGGTTCTTCTGGCACATGTTAAGGACATAATAGTTAGCCAAGGAGATAAAGTTACAAGAGGGCAAGTCGTAGCAAAAGTAGGAAATAATGGATATAGCAGAAACCCACATATTCATATAGGCGCTTGGGATGAAAATGGTTTGCCTTTACAAATACGATTTGACCAGAGCACACTCGCACTCTTGGAACGGGAGCAAATTATCGATTAGGGCCATATTCAAAAGCGGGATAGCTATTTTGCATATTAGCTTTTGTTTTTCACAGATAAACAACATAGCCTCAAGGGATAGAAATTGCAGCTAACTTCCATCCCGCTCTTTTTCCTCTTCATCGAATGCTTTATTGCGCTTTTTAATATCTGCGAGTTGCTCGTCAGTTAAGTCAAATTTTCTCGCAGATTGCTTTAACAACAGAATACCACTGACGATAATGCCTAACGCTAAGAGCAAAATTAATAGTAAAGAAATGTCCATTGGCTAGCCTTAATCACGATAAATGGCAGATTGTAATGGCAAAATACCTTATTTATGGGTAACTTGATACTTTAGCTGTTTCTTATTTGTCTGGGCCTAGTGGGTTAACTGACGAGCTATCGTTATTACTATAATTAAAATGGAATCCTATTATGTTTGAAAAACTCAACATGAAATTGCTGTTGCCAACGGCAATCACTGGTGTGGTGTTTCTTGTTATTGCTGTCTTGATGGGTGATAGCCTGCAAGGCCTAACTGCGGTTATCTTGATGTTTGTCATGTTAGCCATTCAACTCGGGCTTAGCTATGTTTATTCAAACGTAGCTCTTACCAATCGCCTCGCTAACTTAAAAGAATACCTAGGCCTAGTCTCCAGCACCAATAAAGCCCCTGACCGACCATTAGCTGATGAACAATCTGATGATTTAGCTGAAATCACCAATGAATTAAGTGGCTTCATTGCCAACTTATCTGAAGTACTTGCGGAAATTAGAGAGGAATCAGAAAGTTTAAATGCTGGTTCAAGTAGCTTAGCTGCGCAAATGGTCGAGTCGGTCAGTGCGGTAGATGAAGCGAGTAATCAAATTGAATCGATGGCTGGCGCCTTAAGCCAAGTAACCGAAACATCAAATTTACTGTCTGAAAGCGCTTAGCAAGTGAGTGAAACTACCAGTCGTGTGATGGAAGTACTGGCACAAGGTACGTCGTCGTCGAATACTTCGCAAGTCACCATTGAGTCGGTAACTAAAGAAGTGAACAGCATGGCTGATGACTTAGCATTACTTCAAGAAGAATGTTCGCGTATCGGCTCAGTCTTGGATGTCATTCGTGGTATTGCCGAACAAACTAACTTGTTAGCGCTTAACGCGGCAATTGAAGCAGCACGTGCTGGCGAACAAGGCCGAGGCTTCGCGGTTGTTGCTGACGAAGTACGTGCATTAGCGCATCGTACGCAAGAATCGACGGTAGAAATTCAGTCGATGGTAGAGGGCTTGCAAGAAAAGTCCAACAATGCGGTGGACGCTATTAGCCGTGGTCAGGAATTAACACAAGAAAGCTTGAGTTACTCACAGCAAGTGGTTGAAGCGCTTGATCAGGTGGGTGACGCTTTTGCTGATGTCGACAACCTAACATCACAAATTGCCAGCGGTACTGACGAACAACGTCGCTCAACAGCAAGCATTAACGATAATATGTCACTAGTGGTTGATTTAAGTTGTGAGATTACCAATGGCTTATCGTCTGTTGCACAGCATGCTGAGCAGCAAAAAATCACTTCGGGCCAAGTAGACAGTACGTTAAATCGCGTCTGCGTGTAATCGCTACTAATTGCATTTTATTGCACGTAATTGCAGAAGTAAGAAGGCTTTTCGAAGCCTTCTTTTCTAAGTTTTTCTTAGTTAAACACTTTTTAATTGTGCACACTTAATCTAACCTTTCCCTCAAAGAACAACTACATAGAATCCAAAGTTAAATTGATCTCTTGAACCGTCTTAGCTCGTTGTAGTTGAGCTAAATAGATTATTTGATGTTCGCAGTAACACTCAGTGATTGTTCGATAAATGTACGCAACTTGCTAATTTATCGTCTTTTTCTGGGCGTTTATCGTGTTCATGGTTGAACCGAGATTTATTTCTAATTAATGTTACTATGTAACAAAATACGTAAGTCTATACGTTAGAAAAACGAATTTTTAACAAGAAATGTCACACAATAAAAAATCAAAGTTGGTGGAAGCATGAAAAAACTACTTCAGGTGGCTATCGCTGCCTCGTTAGCGATTTCAAGTGCCGACGTCTTGGCTTTTAAGTCTAAAGACGCCGACAGTTCGCTATTTAAAAGCAGTACCTTTAATGCCATGGAAATGCGCAATATCGGTCCAGCTTACATGTCAGGTCGTATCGCAGATATCGCGGTAGACCAAAATAATCCATCTACCTGGTATACAGCAGTAGGTTCAGGTGGTGTATGGAAAACGGTAAATGCGGGTACTACCTGGACACCGATTTTTGACAAGCAAGCAGTTTACTCTACAGGTGATGTAACGATTGACCCTAGCAACTCAGACATTATCTGGGTTGGTACAGGTGAAAACAATGGTGGTCGTCATATCAGCTTTGGTGACGGTATTTATAAATCACTAGATGGTGGTAAAACTTGGAAAAACATGGGGTTAAAAGACTCTGAGCGTATTTCCGATATTATTATCCATCCAACTAATTCAGACATCGTTTGGGCAGCAGTTCAAGGTCCACTATGGTCAAGCGGCGGTGAGCGCGGCTTATACAAAACCACTGACGGTGGTGAAACTTGGAAACAAGTACTAACGCCTGAAGATGAGTGGACAGGTGTAACGTCTCTACTTATCGACCCTCGTAATCCAAATAAACTTTATGCTGCGACGTGGTCACGTCAACGCACAGTTGCTTCATACGTAGGTACTGGCCCTGGTGCTGGCATTCACACGTCTGATGATGGCGGTGAAACCTGGACTGAATTAAAAACCGGTTTACCAGCAGGCAACATGGGTAAAATTGGTATGGCGATTTCGCCAATCAACCCAGACGTTGTTTACGCGACAATAGAAACAGATAACCGCAAGGGTGGTTTCTACCGCTCTGAAAATCGTGGTGCAAGTTGGACAAAGATGTCTGACGAAGTAGGCGGCGGTACTGGTCCTCATTACTACCAAGAAATTTTCGCTGATCAACATCAAATGGATCGCGTATATATTGCCAGTAACTACAGTAAAGTTTCTGACGATGGCGGTAAAACATGGACGCCTATCAGCACTAAGCGTAAGCACGTAGATGATCACGCATTTGCATTCCACCCAACAGACCCTGATTTCGTCTTAATCGGCTCTGACGGTGGTATTTACATGTCTCACGACCGTATGGAGACATGGCGCTACATTTCAAACTTACCATTAACTCAGTTCTACAAAGTTGCACCAGATGATGCAGAACCATTCTACACGGTTTATGCTGGCGCACAAGATAACTCTACGCAAGGTGGCCCATCGCGTACTAAGCGTTCTGAAGGTATCAAAAACAAAGATTGGTTCTTAACGTTAGGTGGTGACGGTCATCAGCCAGCTGTTGAGCCAGGCAACCCAGACATTATGTACTCACAGTGGCAGCAAGGTAACTTGATGCGTCATGACTTGAAAACACGTGAAAACGTTTACATCAAGCCACAAGCACGTCCAGGTGAGCCAGCTGAGCGATTCAACTGGGATGCGCCCATCAACGTTTCTTCACACGATCCTAAGCGCATTTACCATGCGTCACAGCGCGTTTGGCGTTCAGACGATCGCGGTGACAGTTGGACACCAATTTCTGGTGACTTAACTAAAGATGGCAACCGTATGCATATGCCGATGATGGGCCGCACTTGGTCTGTTGAAGCAGGTTGGGACATCTACGCGATGTCTAACTTCCACACGATTGCTAACTTCTCTGAAAGCCCAGTTGACGAAAACATCCTATGGGTGGGTACAGACGACGGTTTAATTCAGGTAACGACTGACGGCGGTAAAAACTGGAAGAAGATTGACCTTAAGAAGGTGAGAGGCGTTCCTGCAAATGCGTATGTTAATGACATTCGTGCCGATTTATTCGACCCGAATACGGTATATGTTGCACTTGATAACCACAAAGAAGGCGACTTTAAACCTTACTTAATTAAGTCGACTAACTTAGGTAAAAAGTGGACGTCATTGGCGGAAGATTTGCCTGAGAAACACCTTGTATGGCGTATCGTACAAGATCACGTGAACAAAGACTTGTTATTCATCGGTACTGAGTTCGGTATCTTTTTCACTGTTGATGGCGGTAAAAAGTGGTTAGAGCTAGACGGTGGTATGCCAAATATCTCAACGCGTGACGTGAAAATTCAGCGTCGTGAGAACGATTTAGTTGCGGGTACATTCGGACGTGGTATCTACATTCTTGATGACTACGCGCCACTGCGTCAGTTAACTGCGAAGACAATGGAGCAAGATGCTTTACTATTTGCACCGAGCCGCCCAGTTAAATGGTTCCGCCTTGACGGCAACCACGCCAGAACAGACGGTGATGATCGTTTCGTAGCGAAGAACCCAGCACATGGTGCAACCTTAACTTACTTCTTAAAAGACAGCTTATTAACCGCGAAGCAAAAGCGCCAAGCTGCTGAGAAGAAGATGGTTAAAGACGAGAAATACCCTAAGTACCCATCATGGGAAGCTATCGAAAAAGAAAACCAAGAAGCTAAACCAGCTGTTTACGCAGAAATTACCGACGCCAACGGTAACTTCGTTAACCGCGTAGCAGGTAAAACGAAGAAAGGGTTACACCGTGTTACTTGGAACATGACATACGCCAAAGGTAGTGCAATTACGGGTAAGAAAGCGTCTGGTTGGTCACCAATGGGGCGTGGCTTAATGGCTGCTCCTGGCATGTACACTGCGACACTATACAAGCGTGTAGGTAGTGAAGTTACTCAACTTGCTTCGCCTGTTGAATTCGAACTTAAACCTATCTTTGAAGGTGCTTTAGCATCAGCTTCTTCTGCAGACGTACTTAAATACGGCCAAGAAGTTGCGCAAGTAGAGCGTCGTTCTTCAGCGGCAGGTGCTGTACTTAAAAACCTGAAGAAAACGATGAAGTCAGTGCGAACTGCAATTGACAGAACACCAGGTGACATCGCTAAACTTGAAGCGGATTATGCGGCAATTCAAGCAGAGCTAAACGCTATTAACTTTGAAATATACGGTTTAGAGTCACGTGATCGTAAGGGGGCCAAGCCAGCGAATATCGCTAGTCGCCTAGGTTACGCAATGTCTGGTGCGGGTAATTCTTTTGGCCCGACACAGCAACATCGCGAGCAGTTAGGCTATGCGCTAGAAGGCTTAAATGCAGTATCTAAGCGTATTAGTACGCTGCAAGAAACTACATTACCAGCGTTACAAAAAGCGATTGTTGATGCGAAAGGTCCTTGGACTGCAGGTGCAGCGCTAATCAATGAGTAGCGCTTAAATCAAGCATTGCTTTTTAAGCTAGAACGAAAAACGGCACTTTTAATAAGTGCCGTTTTTTATTGTGAATTCATTTTTTAGAGAAAGTGGTTTAACCAATTTAATGTAGTCGGTATTATTTTTATTCTTGTTGCTCTCTGCGTTTTTGCGCTAATGCTTGTAGGTGCTTAGATTGTTGATGCAAACTATGCCTTACCAGCGTTTCTTGGTCTTCCTCACGAATAAACTCAAAGATTACTTTGTGGCTGAAACCTGAGTCAGTTTCATTGCTTTCCACAACTTGCCCAATACAATACACTGCGCAATTATCTTCCAGTAAAAATATTTTCATCTCTAAACGCTGAAGTAGCTCAAAGCTTTGGTCACTGTTAAAAATAACGCCACCACCACCAAAATGCAGTCCCTGAGAACGCTTATCTTCATCGTCTTGTTGACTTAAAATGTAACCCACCAACAAATCTATTTTATGAGATTGATGATTAAGGAAATCAGCAAGTTGTGTTGCTACGCCGCTAAGTCCTTGGATGGAACGAATAGCAGATTGGTCTATAGTGACCATGTCACTTGCCATTTTAAATGGTAGTGGCATGCTGTTAAGAAATTGGTCGAAGCTGTTGATTTCATCGTGCTTTATTGCAGTGATATTGACGTTGAATTCATGATCTATTGAAAAGAATTCATCAAATTGTTGCAATTTAGTTTGCAGGTCATTTTCTGTCATGTGATAGCCTTGGTACCCATCGATTTGGGTAAGTATTCAATATTTAGCGCATTTTTTCGAGTTCTTTATGGATAACAAATCAATTAATGACAATCACTCCGCTAACTTCAGTTACGATATTTGCACAGAATCATCTAACGATGTGCGTGCTATTTATCGTGTTGTTCAGTCGGCATTTGCAAGTGCACTGCAGAGCGACGGTAATGAGCAAGACATTGTCAAAGAATTGAGGGAAAACGGCGATTTAACGGTGTCGCTGCTCGCCAAACTTAAGGCCGTTGACGGCAATGAAGTTAGTGACAATAAAGTTATTGGCCATGTGGCGTTTTCGTCAGTGTTAATCGTCAATGATGATGAAATGATAAGAGGTTACTTCGGCTTGGCGCCTGTTTCGGTGCTACCAGAGTATCAAGGATCAGGAGTTGCCAACGCACTTAACAAACATGGGCTTAAAGCCGTTGAAGCGTTTGGCGCAAAAGGCTGTGTTGCATTAGATGAGCCGAAATATTACCAACGCTTTGGTTTTGAATGTGAGCCAGACATCTCATATCCCGGCGTGCCAGCAGAACATTCAGACTATTTTAGGGTCATACATTTTGTCGTGCCAGTTGGTGATGAGAATGCAGTTAAAGGTGCGGTGCAATATGCGCCAGCATTTTCGCCAGCATTTTCGCCAGCGTAGTGTTTTATATTGACTAACCCTCTTAATAATCAGGTGTGGGAGAGCAGAGCGTATGTTATGCTCGCGATAATTTTTATGAAGAATATTCAACGGTTTGGCGTTTAGCATGTTTCAGCCGCTTAGTACATTTATTGGCTTGCGTTATAGCCAAAGTCGAAGTCGTAAGGGCTTTGTATCTTTCATCACATTTTTCTCAATAGCAGGGATTTTATTAGGCGTAGCCTCATTAATTACTGTCGTTTCGGTAATGAATGGTTTTGAAGGTGAGCTTAAAAAACGGGTCTTGGGGTTAATTCCACACGTCATCATTGAAACAGAACAACCGTTCGAACAGGCTAGAAAGTCTTTGCTTGCCTACCCGGAAATCAGCAATGTAACGCCGTTTGAACAAACAGAGGCACTAATTCAGTCGACCTCGACGATGTCAGGTATTTTGATTCAAGGTGTTAACGCTGATATTGAAAACAGCAGTATTGTTGAACATAACATGGTGGTCGGCAATTTTAATACCCTAGCAGAAAAGGGGTATAACGTTGTTATAGGTCAGGCACTGGCAAACAAGTTAAATGTCACCATGGGTGATAAACTACGTATCATTTTGCCTAATAAGACTCTGTTTACCCCTATGGGAAGAGTCCCCGTTCAACGAACTTTCAACGTTACTGGTATCTTCAATGTTGGCTCACAAGTCGATGATGCGGTAGTGTACGTGAGCCATATTGCTGCTCAGAAGCTCTTGCGTAAACGCAATTCAGAAGTAGGTACTGCAAGACTTTATCTTAACGATGCTTTTGCGGTTGATATGTTGCTGGGTAAATTGGCGGCGGACAAGTCATTAAGTATTACAGAAATTACCAGTTGGAAGGATAGCCAAGGTAGCCTTTTTGCTGCGGTTAAAATGGAAAAAAATATGATGTGGTTGATGTTAAGCCTGATTGTCGGTATCGCCGCGTTTAATATCGTCTCGGCATTGATCATGGTGGTCAATGACAAGCAGGGTGAAATTAGTATTTTACAAACCATGGGCATGGACAAAGCAGGTATTATTCAGGTGTTTATCACTCAAGGCCTAGTGAATGGTACGTGGGGCGTTGCGCTCGGCACTGTTACTGGGCTCGCTATGACGTTTGGTTTGAACCCCGCATTATCCGCCTTTGGCATAAATATTTTCGGTCCGGGCTATGTCAGCCAAGTGTTGCCGATTCAATTAGAGTGGCTTGATGTAGGCGTAATTGTTATTTCGGCATTTGCCATGAGTTTTCTAGCGACCTTGTATCCAGCGTATCGCGCATCAACCACTTTACCAGCAGAGGTTTTACGAAATGAGTAGTGTCTTGCAATGTATTAATTTGTCGAAAAGCTATGTGCAAGGCAAAAATGAAACTCCCGTACTGTCAGAGTTATCATTAGATGTGAAACGTGGCGAGCTACTAGCGATTGTTGGTAGTTCAGGCTGTGGTAAAAGTACCTTTCTACATCTGGCAGGCGCTTTAGATACTGCGACAAGTGGCCAAGTGTTAGTACAAGGCACTGATTTGTTTACGCTATCCGACAAAGAAAAAGCCAAGTTTCGCAATCAAAATATCGGCTTCATCTACCAGTTTCATCATTTGATGATGGAGTTCTCGGCACTTGAAAATGTTGCCATCCCCCTCATGATTGCTGGCGAAAGTGCAAAAATAGCGACAGATAAAGCACGTGAAATGCTTGAGAAAGTCGGGCTATCGCACCGTGTAAAACATCGTCCAGCGGAGCTTTCAGGTGGTGAACGCCAGCGTGTCGCTATTGCGAGAGCACTTGTGACCAGCCCAGCGTTAGTACTTGCTGACGAACCGACGGGTAACCTTGACTTTGATACTGCGCAGCAAATCTACCAGCTTATCAAAGAGCTTAATCAAGAACTTTCGATTAGCTTCGTGGTGGTGACTCATGACTTAGCACTTGCCGCTAAGATGGACCGTCAACTGCGTTTAGATCACGGCAAGCTTTCTTCGCTTGTGGTGCAAGTTAAGTAATGAGGTTAGCAAGAGTGAACGACTTAACTTGTTATTTAACTGACTTAAATAGCAGCGCACATATCGGCATATCTTGCGGCATCGCCACGTTAATGGGGGCGTTATGTTTCAGCCGCTAAGTTTATTTGTTGGTTTGCGATATATTCGTCAGCGTCAAGGTAACGGCTTTGCTAAGTTTATTTCAGCTGCTTCTACCATAGGGATTGCTATTGGTGTCATGGTGCTGATTATTGTGTTGTCTGCCATGAATGGCTTTGAAAAGGCACTGGCAGACAAGCTGTTGTCGATAGTACCGCATGCTGAGCTTATTTCAGTTAACGAGCCGATGAATAATTGGCAGCGTAGGGCAAATAAACTTAATCAACATCCGCAAGTGCTAGCAACAGCACCTGTAATCAAGCTAACGGGTATGTTGCAGCGTAAAAATGAATTAAAAGCAGTAGAAATTCGCGGTGTTGATGCCAAGTTAGAAACCTTGGTGAGTGACATAACAAGCTACATCACAGATGGTAATTGGCAACAAACGTTGGGCAATAACCAAATTGTTATAGGTAGCGGTGTTGCTAAAAAACTCAATGTCAAAGTGGGCGATAAAATCCAAGTGCTTTTACCGCAAGTATCACAGCAATCAGGTCGCAACGGTTCACAGCAGAACGGATTATCTCAGCAGTTTAAAGCGCCTAAACGTTTAAACGTGACTGTTGGTGCAGTATTTAAATTTGGCGGCATGATAGACGACACGCTCGCTTATCTTCCGTTGCAAATGGCTGCAGATGTTCAAGGCTATCAAGAAGGTTCTGTTCAAGGATTAAGAATCAAAGTAAATGATGTGTTTGCATCTCGCGAAACTGCACGCACACTGGCGTATCAACTTGATCACTACGTGTATATATACGATTGGACAGTAACAGAGGGGCATTTATTTAACGATATTCAGCTAGTACGCACTGTGATGTTTATCGTGATGGTTCTGGTGATTGCGGTAGCCAGCTTTAATATTGTTTCATCACTAATCATGGTGGTTAATGAGAAAAAGAGTGATATCGCCATTCTAAAAACTATGGGTGCTAGTAGACCCCAAATCATGACGATTTTTGTGATGCAAGGAATGAATAACGGCGTTATTGGTGCGCTATCTGGCGCTTTGCTTGGGGCTGTTGTGGCGAGTAATTTAACAGAAATATTTAGCGCTATTGAGCAAACACTTGGTACAAGTTTTCTCTCTGGTGACGTGTACTTTGTTGATTACTTACCAACAGACGTTATCACCAGTGACATATACGTTACCGCTAGCGTAGCATTGGTGATGAGTATTTTGGCGACGCTTTACCCTGCTTGGCAAGCTGCAAAAGTAGAGCCCGCGCAAGTGCTTGGTCAAAGCTAAAGAATGTTATACCAATTACATTAAATATTTAATCTATTCAGAGCTGCGTCAGGGAAGTTAGAACAAAGCAAATTGATGCCGTTGTAGTTATTCTCCAACAAAGAAGTTTGTGAAGTTATCACTTTCCTGACGAGCTCCCAAGGGCGAGTTTAATAGGCTTATATGCTGCGTTGCTCATTTTGATAAGGGAACCACATGGATGTGGTGAATTAGGACAACGCAGGACGCAGTTGTCGAGAATAACCATTACCTGCAATCAGCGCCTTGCCTCTATGCCTTTTAACTCTCGCTGAATGGTCAAATATTTAATTGAATTGGTATTAGTCACTCTGGTTAAGGGCAAGTAAGTGCATTTGCTTACCTGTATTAAACCAGCATTTGCCCTTTAATTATCGATTGCTTGCGGGTAATTTAAGGGTTACTTTCTAAATTATTTGCGGAATTATTTGCGGATTAGTTGTCTGTTATTTTCGCATTACTTACGCATTACTTGCGTAAGGAACGTTTTTGCCATTCGCGAGCGACTGAGTAACGCCACAATATTTGAATACCAAAATAGCCAATAATGGCGAACGTTACAGCGAGCACACCACAGCCGACGATAAATGCAGGCCCTATCGTTTGCACACTTTCAACTACCCATTGCCAAGAGGCTTCAAAGGCAAAGGGTTGTTCATCTGCACCTACCACCCAAGTTCCTACGATGTAACACGCATAGAATATAGCGGGCATAGTTAGAGGGTTAGTTATCCAAACGAGTGCCACAGATAGTGGCAAATTCGAATGTACTATAATAGCTACACCTGCTGCTAGCAGCATTTGAAATGGAACTGGCACAAAGGCGAAGAACAAGCCAACCGCAAACGCTTTAGCGACACTGCGTCGGTTTAAGTGCCATAAATTCGCGTTATGCAATAAATCACCAAATATCTGTAAGTGCTTATTTGACTTAATAGTGTGATGATCAGGCATGATCTTTTGGATGGTTTTCTTAGGCATAACTCTCGATAACTAACAGGGAATCGAAGACCACTATGGAACGGTGGCTACTCAGCTTCATTTTGGGCGCTATTTTGTCACTTTTACCTAGTCAAGTGCCAGCGCTTTTTTATGAATATTTATTGATTACATCAATCTTAATCTTGCTTTGCTTTGCAAAGCTGCGTCTTATTGCCAGTTTTTCACTGGGTGTATTATGGATATGGAGCCATAGCAGCCTTTATCAAGGCGTTTGGCAGGCAAACCAGATTAATCCTGAACACTACTTTTATCAGCGTCACCAAGCCACTGTTGAAGTGATTGATATTCCATATAAAAAAGGGGATAGCTGGCACTTTGTTGGCAACGTAGTTACCCTCGACAGTAAACAGCTGACACGTCCATTTTTGGCAAAACTTAGATCCCCGATGTTCATCAGTAGCAAAGTTGATGAAAGCGACGATTTCGAAATGCGCATTGCCAATGGCGACACCATCACTGCAGCAATCAAGCTTAAGCCCGCGCATGGGTTAGCAAACCCAGGTAGTTTTAGTTATCAGCGCTGGCTCAGGAGCAAAAATATTCGTGCAACTGGCTATATACCTAGCAATGCTGAACTGCTAATTCAGCCCGCCAAACCAAGCTTGCGTTCAACGCTTCACCAAAATTTTTCATCGTTGATTGCTAATAGTGAACACTCACATTTACTGCTTGCTCTTACGTTTGGTGAGCGCTCTGGGTTTACTCAAGAGACTTGGCAAGTACTCACGGCAACAGGCACTCAACATTTAGTGGCTATTTCTGGCTTGCATATTGGATTAGTTGTTGGCTTTTGCTCATTGGCAGTACTTTGGGTTCTGCGTTTTATGCCGTTTGCGTTATTAAGTATTGGTTGGAGGCGCAAGCTAACGCGTTTTAACGTCCGAATCACCGTTGTCCTCCTATCTGCATTGGGCAGTGTTTTTTATAGCTATCTAGCGAACTTTTCTGTGCCAACTGTTAGGGCATTAATCTTCTGTCTTATTTGGAGTTCGGGACAAGTTCTGCCCTTACTTGTGAATAGCAATGCATTTGCGTCGCGAAGTGACAATGCAATCTCACGGTGTCTGCGGGCAATAGCAGCGAGCTTTGTATTAACACCGAGTCGATTAATTTTATTCTCTATGGTGGTCACGATTTTGGTGTTACCCACCAGTATTTACAGTACTGGCTTTTGGCTATCGTATATCGCGGTAATTATCATCATGTTGATTTGGTGGTGCTATGCGCGCTTTATCAAAAACTATGACGGTATGAAGCGATATCTCCTGTCATTATTGGTGCTGCAGGTTGGTTTGAGTGTGTTGATGATTCCTATTACCGCGTTGGCGTTTCAGCAATTTTCACTGGTGACTATATTGGCTAACTTAGTTGCGTTGCCATTGGTAAGTCTGGTGACAATGCCTGCAATATTCCTTGCTTTGTTGCTAACGCCACTGTCGCAGCTCCAAGTTATTGCTAAACTAAATCAACTGGTTATTGAAGTAGCTGATGGCAGTTTAGCATTGCTTTGGGAGTATTTGATGAGCCTTGCTGGCTATCAATGGAGTTATGTCAAACTATCGCAAGCAGATGTAATTGGGACGGTAGCGATAACAGTTTTGCTAGTTACTATCGTGCTAGTGAACAGCATAAAGTCGCGTTTGGCTTGGCGTCACTCACGAAATGTCGCCTATTTTGCTAGCCTTACCATCGCCATTGTTGTTGGATTTATTCCCGCGTCGCCGCCTGCGTCAAGCGCTATATCGACGACTTCAATCGTTAGCATTGATAATTTGAACAGTGATTCCGAACAACGCACCAGTGATTGGGCATTGACGATGCTGGACGTCGGGCAGGGACTGGCACTCGTGATTGAGCGACGTGGTAGAGCAATACTTTATGATACAGGCAACAGCTATCCATCCGGTTGGAATATGGCAGAAGCAGTGATAATTCCCTATTTGCGTCATCAATCACTTAGTCCTGATAAACTCATCATCAGCCATGATGACCAAGATCACGCTGGTGGTTTATCGCCACTGCTAAACAAGTTTCCAGATATGAAGCTGGTGTTTAATAAGCAGCTAAATCAGCAGCTAAGCCAGCAACAATACCAACAACATTCGCTAGCTTCATCAGCGCCTATACCCATGCCAGTAGCCAATAAAATCAACGATGGACTTGCTTTCTCTATTGGCCAACCTCATATCGCTTGTAAAGCAGGTGGTGAATTCAGTTGGCAAGGCTTAAATATCAAGGTGTTATGGCCTTTGGTAATAGCCGCCGAAGAAAATGATGATTCGTGTGTGCTGCTGGTTAGCGAGATTATCGACGGGAAGAAAGCGCATCAAGCTTTGATTACCGGCGATATCAGTAGGCGCGTCGAGCGACAGTTAATTAATCGCTATCCAGCGTTGAACGCAAGGGTGTTAGTTGCACCTCATCACGGATCTAAATCATCATCTAGCAAATCTTTTATCAATGCTGTCAAACCTGAATATGTGTTGTTTAGTGCTGGTTACTTGCATCACTGGCGAATGCCTAATAGTGATGTAGTCGCTCGTTGTCAGCGTGCTGGCGTTGTCAGCTATAACACAGCAGAGCATGGCATGGTAAAAGTGAAATTTTCGAAAGGACAAGTAAAGGTTGATAGTTATCGACGAGACTACTTTCCTTACTGGTTCGCTAATTAGTGCCCCCACTAGCCTAAACAGTTGGTTACGCTACCAATTAGCGATAGAATACGCGGATATCATACAATAGAGTTTTTATATGTCAGATTCTTCAGTACCGACAACAAGACGAAATTTTAAGCGGCTAATGAGCTACAGTAAGCCTTATAAGCTCGGTTTAATCGCTGCTATTTTCGGCATGTTGGGGTACGCTGCAATTGACAGTTTCGTATTCTCACAGCTACAGCCTTTAATTGATGAAGGCTTGCAAGGTAAAGACCCTGAGTTTATGAAGTGGGCACCAATATTTATTATTGGTATGTTCATTCTACGTGGCATCTGTCATTTCATCGGTAATTACTGTTTGGCTTGGGTTGGAAATCATGTCGTTGCAGATATTCGTCAGCAACTATTCGATCATATTGTTGCTATGCCAGTCGCCTATCATGATCAAGAGTCCACGGGCAAGCTTATCTCTAAACTCACCTATGACACTGAACAAGTGCTAGCAGCTACCAGTAAAGCGTTATTGACTTTAGTTCAACAGGGTGCGTTTGTTTGTGGTTTATTGATCGTGATGTTTTACAACAGTTGGAAATTGTCGATCATATTCCTTGTGCTAGTGCCTATTATTGCCGTGATTGTTAGCTATGTGTCAAAGCGTTTTCGCAAAGTCAGTAAAGGCATACAAAATGCTATGGGTGAAGTAACAAGCTCTGCTGAACAAACGTTTAATGGCCATAAAGTGGTATTGACGTTTGGCGGACAAGAGCGAGAAAGCGAACGTTTCGGGGGGATCAACAAGTACAATCGCCAGCAACGTATGAAAATGGTGGTTACGAAATCGGCGAGCGTTCCTATTATTCAAATTATCGCATCGTTTGCGCTAGCCTTTGTGCTTTATGTAGCCAATTTAGACAGCATGAAAGATAACCTAACGCCGGGATCTTTCACGACGGTTATCACTTGTATGGTTATGCTTCTTAGACCATTAAAATTATTAACAACCGTTAATAGTGAATTCCAACGTGGTATGGCAGCGGTAGCAAGTATTTTTGAGGTGTTCGACCAAGATATTGAAAAAGATTCAGGTGAAAAAGCCTTAGCTAAATCAAATGGTCGATTAGCGTTTGATAATGTTGATTTCTATTACGGCGATGAAGAGAAACCGTCGCTATCGCAACTCAATTTCAATGCTGAGCCGGGTGAAACGGTCGCTTTAGTTGGCCGCTCTGGTAGCGGTAAATCCACGACAATCGCATTGTTACTGCGTTTCTATCAAGCCAGTAAGGGGAATGTCACTATTGATGGCGAAGACATTAATACTTATAAACTAGCGGATGTACGCAAGCAATTTGCCTACGTTTCTCAACAGGTGGTACTGTTCAACGACTCCATTGCCAACAACATTGCCTATGGCAAGCCTGATGCGACTCGAGAGCAAATCATCGAAGCAGCCAAGCAAGCCCATGTTATGGAGTTTGCTGAGCAAATGGCAGATGGACTAGACAGTAATGTTGGTGAAAATGGCTCTGCGCTTTCTGGTGGTCAACGTCAGCGTGTTGCGATTGCGCGAGCGCTATTGTGTGATGCACCTTTCTTGATTCTTGATGAGGCAACCAGTGCGCTCGATACTGAGTCAGAGCGACACATTCAGGATGCCTTAGCTACATTGCAAAAAAACCGTACGAGCATCGTTATCGCTCACCGACTGTCAACAATTGAAAATGCTGACAAGATTCTTGTGTTAGACCAAGGTCAAGTGATTGAACAAGGCACTCACAATGAACTGCTTGAAAGTCATGGTGCTTATGCACAACTGCATCAGTTTCAGTTTGGTCAGTAGTAGGCACTAATTAATGCGCTTAATTGAACGTGTTTGGTTTCAGGGGCATCGATCCAAATTTTGGCTGGTGCCTTTGCTGTTACCACTAACCTTCATATTTTTCTTAGTCACAGCGTTCAGGCGCTTTTGCTATCGCGTTGGTATTAAAAAACAGTTTCCAGTGCGTGTACCAGTGCTTGTTATTGGCAATATAGGTGTTGGTGGCAACGGTAAAACGCCTATGGTCATCTATCTGATTGAACTGTGCCAACAACTTGGCATTAAGGTAGGTGTTGTAAGCCGAGGCTATGGCGGTGCAGCTCCACATTATCCTTACCTGCTAAACGAGCAAAGTTCGGCTAAAGAGGCTGGCGATGAACCTATGATGATTTATCGCCGATGCGGAATACCCGTAGCAGTTGGTCCAGACCGCGTTGCAGCAGTTTCTGTGTTGGCAGAGCAGGGATGCCAGCTGGTGTTGGCAGATGATGGCTTGCAGCACTACGGCATGGCGCGTGCAAAAGAGCTTATCGTTGTTGATGGTAAACGCCAATTTGGCAATGGCTTATTGCTTCCAGCAGGCCCTTTGAGAGAGGGTAAGTGGCGATTGGCGAGTGTTGATATGGTGGTGGTTAATGGCGATGCCGATATTACACTCAACCAAGCGTCTATGACGCTATCGCCCTTGCATATGGTGAACCTGGCCACTGGTGAAAAATTAGATGTCGCTGAATTCGCTGAACGAAATAAAGCGGTTGTTGCTATTGCAGCGATAGGCGATCCAGATCGCTTTTTTAATACCCTGAAGCGTTGTAATATTGGCTGTGAAAACGCTATCGGCTTTGTAGATCATCATGCCTTTTCCGAGCAGGAATTGACGCAAGTCGCACAAGAGCTTCCACTCGTGATGACAGAAAAGGACGCGATAAAGTGCCAACCTTTTGTCCATGATTCGTGGTGGTACTTAAGTATTTCCGCTACATTCAATGAACAAGATAACCAGCGCTTTGAAGCGCTGCTGAACGAGTTAATTTAGCTTAGCCTGACTTAAGTTAAGGTATGTGGCATGCAGACTAGGATGCAAGTTCAGCATGAGAACATAAACAGAAGTAAAAAGACAATCAGAGAAATTTATGGCTTTTGATATTAAATTAATGGAAATTTTAGCTTGCCCTGCATGTAAGGGAAAGCTTGAATTGGATAGAGAAAACAATGAACTTATTTGTAAATTTGACCGTTTAGCCTACCCAATTGAAAACGATATTCCTGTGCTTTTAGAAAATGAAGCACGCCGCATTGAGTCTGAGGGCTAAAATGTCATTCGTGGTCGTTATTCCGGCGAGATACCAATCGTCAAGGTTACCGGGTAAAGTGCTAGCTGATATCAATGGTAAGCCAATGATTCAGTGGGTAGTAGAAAAAGCACTAGCTAGTGGTGCCGATAAAGTTATTGTAGCAACAGATAATGATCTTGTTGCAGATACAGTAGAAGCATTTGGCGGTGAGGTTTGTCGTACGCGCGCTGACCATCAATCAGGTACGGAGCGCTTAGCTGAAGTTGTTGAAAAGTACCAATTCAGTGCTGACCAAATTATTGTCAATGTACAAGGTGATGAGCCTTTCATTCCAGCAGACAACATTGCCCAAGTAGCTGCTAATCTTGAAGCCGAATCTTTGGCTCGTATGGCGACATTAGCGGTTCATATTCATGATGCTGAAGAAGCGTTTAATCCAAACGCAGTTAAAGTATTAACCGACAAAAACGGACATGCGCTGTACTTCAGCCGTGCAACTATTCCGTATGATCGTGAGCGTTTTTTAGCTGCCCAAGCCGAAGGCAATAACCCATCTCAAATTGGTGATTTTTATCTGCGCCATATCGGCATTTATGCTTATCGCGCCGGCTTTATTCAAGACTATGTAAGCTGGCCAGCAAGTGATCTAGAAAAAATAGAGTCGCTTGAGCAGTTGCGAGTACTGTGGCAAGGTGAAAAAATCCATGTTGCGGTGGCTCAGAGCCGTACTCCTGTAGAAGGTGTTGATACGCCAGAAGACTTAGAGAAAGCAAGAGCATATGCTGCTAGCTTAAGTTAGCAAGGTTTGCTAGGGCGTTTTGATCTTTCGAGGTTGTTTTTGCATCAATTTATGATGTTTTTATACAAGGCAGAGTTTATGTCGTGTGGTTATTCCACATAAATAAGCGATAAAGACTTTGTGCTCCTGCAAAGTCACCTTACCCTACATCCTTGTAGGGCAACGCAGTAGAAAGGCATCATAAATGCTGTCCTAAGTATGTAGTAAAAGGGATTCGTTTAAATGCATTTTTCTCATAGATGCCTGCATGGATGCAGGTACTAAGATTATGCAGGAGCATAATAATCGGTGCTTGCTCTGTGCGTAGAATAACTATGCGTATCACAAGTGCCGCGATAAAAATGCATTTAATTCGAACAAGATTTAACCCTGAAAGTTCAACACGCCCTAGTTATTTCAGCCAGTACTTGTGATCGTATTTGTATCAGTAACGTACTGGCTTTACCTGCTTATGAACGATAGCGATGTTAGTGTTAATTGTGTGCGTCGCTAGTCATACTTAACCCATAATTGACTTAACTCACAATTAACTTAAGTTGAGTAAGCAACTCGAGATTAAAAACTAAGTCTAAAATCTTAAATCTAGAGACTAAAGCCACAGAAGGTCACCGTATTTGATACCCCTGATTTATCATCCTAATTATTCTTGTCCCTTTCCTGAAAGTCACCGCTTTGTGATGTCTAAGTTTGTGCGTCTTCATGACCATCTCAAGAAGGAAGGGGTCGTTAAGGCAAACATAGTTAGGCCTAAAAGCGCTTCAGTAGAAGACTTATCAATTGTCCATTGCGAGAGCTACTTAACCGCGATGCAAGATAACCTTGTTGACGCGAAAGAGTGGCGCAGAGTCGGGTTACCATGGAGTGAAGGGCTTATCAAGCGAACATTCACTGCCCCCAATGGTACCTTATTGGCGGCACGTGTTGCTTTACATAAAGGGCTTTCGTGTCATTTGGCGGGCGGCACACATCACGCGCATCGTGACTTTGGCTCAGGTTTTTGTATGGTTAATGATCTTGCCTATGCAGCTAAGTCGTTACTTGCCGAAGGAAGGGTCAATAAAGTACTGATATTCGACCTTGACGTTCATCAAGGCGATGGCACTGCCGCTATTTTGGCGGATGAGCCTCGCGCTTTCACTTGCTCGATTCACTGTGAGAAAAACTTCCCATTTCGCAAGCACGATAGTGACTTAGACATAGGTTTAGATATTGGTCTAGGCGATGAACCATATTTAGACGTTGTTATTGAGACGCTTGAACGCTTGCTTGACGAGGAAAAACCGGATTTAGTGCTGTATGACGCAGGTGTTGATGTTTGGCAAGACGATGTGTTGGGACGACTAGATATCAGCTGGCAAGGTATTTACAGGCGTGATACTGAAGTGATTTCCCGTTGCTTGGCGAAAGGAGTCCCTGTCACGACTGTTATCGGTGGCGGCTATGACAAAGATCACCAGAGGTTGGCAGAACGCCATGCGATTGTGGTGAAAGCGGCAAATTCACTTTATCACCAGAAACTATAACCCCAGGCTAGTCTGCAGAGCTCATTGAGTACGTCCTTAAAAGCTCAACGACTTCTACTTGATAGTGACGATACCAGCGTTGCTGACCGCTTTTTTGTGCATATAAATGGCTGGTGTCTGCTTTCCAAGCTTGGATGTCTTCAAGTGACTGCCAGTAAGATATAGCCACTTCATCGTTTCCTTGAGTGTATGCGACAAAATCGAGACAGTGATATTTTTCAAATGCTAGTTGGCGTAGGTCTTTGACCAAGTTGTCGTATTCATTATCCAAATGCTTAATTTCAGCTTTAAAAATAACTGCAAACTTAGGTTTCAGAGGTTTCTGAGGCTGCCTAGGTTGCTGAGATTGACTGGCATCGCTCTTCGATTCCATTGCTTGCTCCCATTTCTGCTATTTGTTTTCAGGTTCTAAATCTTTTGGCTTTAGCATGTCATAGTCTGCAAATCGCCTCTAGCAAATTTTAGTCAAAGAATTCATACTTTCCTCAACTTTTTTTCCGCTAATAAATATAAGGAAATGAAATGCAAAAGACCGTGGTGATTACCGGCGCTAATCGAGGTATTGGCTTGGCAATGGCTCAAATCTTTAAATCGAAAGGCTATGCCGTGAAAGGTGTTTGTCGCAGTAGTTCACCAGCGCTAGAGGCACTTGGCATTGAAGTGGTAGACGGTGTTGACGTAGCAACAGGTGATGGAATAGCAAGACTCGAGTCTGCACTGGTCAGTACTAACATTGACGTATTGGTATGTAACGCGGGCATTTTACGCGATGAAAACCTCGGCCACTTTAATCTCGAGACAATGCGTGATCAGTTTGAGGTTAATACCTTAGCACCACTGCGTGTTGTTCATGCGTTGCAATCTCACTTAGGAGCGGGGAGCAAGATCGCGATGATTACTTCTCGCATGGGCTCCATTGCTGATAATACATCTGGTGGACGTTTTGGTTATCGCATGTCTAAGGCGGCTTTGAATATTGCTTCAGTTTCGCTAAGTCATGACTTAGCAGAGCGTGATATTGCCGTGGGTATCTATCACCCAGGCTATGTGCAGACTGACATGGTAGGCGGGCGAGGTGATATTCCAGCAAGCGAAGCGGCAAATCGAATTATTGGGCTTATCGATAATTTGACGATGGCAGAATCTGGCGTATTTAAACATTCTAATGGCGAACAGTTACCTTGGTAGCACTGACCGTTGTGACTGAGCTACTGACGAAAAGAACTTTATGACAATAAAACCAGAATATCTAAAAATCTGGCGCACAGTGCAGTTGATTCCAGCTGGCAAGGTTGCCAGCTACGGGCAAATTGCCGATCTAGCAGGATTGCCCGGTAGAGCAAGGTTAGTCGGTAAGTGCCTTGGGTATGTGCCGGAAGATGGTGTTGATGGTCAAAATGTTCCTTGGTATCGGGTGATTAACTCAGCAGGTAAGATTTCCTTCCCACTAGGCAGCGAACACTTTGAACGCCAGAAACAACACTTGCAAGATGAGCAGGTGGTTGTTATTGGCGCTCGTATTCGACTTGCTGACTTTCAATGGCAGCCAGATATTACTGAGTTACTGTTTAGACTGCAGTACTGATTCCTTTGTGCTGCTAAAGTTGGTATTTATCTAGCAAGCTTTCAATAATGTCATCGGTAAGTTGTGTTGGGCAGCTATATCGGTCAGACAACTCTGCTAGCAGTTGCTTATGTTTCTCACCTAGTCGATAGGCCTCACTGTATGGTCTGTGTTCGAACATCACCATAGCGTAGCGGGGCGTAAATCTATTTGGGAATGATTGCTGGATTTTAGCGGCAAATTGCTTTTGCAAAAGAAACTCATGCTGCATGACGCTGTCGCGCATCTCAATGTAATTCTCTAATGCCATATCGGCAATTGCATCTGCATTTTCTTTGCGCATGTTTTCTACTTGCGTAAACAGTGCTGTCCAATCAGCTTTCGCTTCAGCGTCTTTAGCATCAGGGAATATTGAGGCAATTGCATCGCAATCTTCAAAACCACAATTCATACCTTGACCATGGAACGGGACGATAGCATGTGCCGCATCACCAATAATGAGCGCTTTATCTTCAAACTGCCATGGAGAGCATTTAATGGTGCCGAGTTTTCCCGTTGGGTTTTGTAAAAAGCTATCCGTCAGATTGTCCAAAAGCGGTGTTGCTGTCGCGAAATGGCGATTAAAAAACTGTTGAACTTCATCCTCTATGCGAATGCTATCAAAACTCGTGAAACCCTTGTTTGGCATAAATAGCGTTGCGGTAAAGCTGGCATCTAGATTGGGTAAAGCGATTAACATGAACTCGCCTCTAGGCCAGATATGCAAAGCATTGGGTTCCAGTTGGAATTGACCATCGGCTGTTGGGGCTATGGTAAGTTCTTTGTAACTGTGATCAAGCATATCCTCAGAAAGGCTAAAGGGTGAGGTGGAGTTAGACTGCTTACCAGACTGCTCAATCAGTGCATCAACAATTGCCTCACGGACGGGAGAATTTGCACCATCGGTACCAATGATTCGTTGAAATGAATAGCGTTTTGAAGTGACCTTTGATTGACCGTTAGCGAGTTCTTTGACGCCAGCGGTAAAGCACATGCTATTAAAATCAATATCGGTAATTTTGTGTTCAAAGTAAAAAGTTACTCGCCCTGTAGCTTCTGCTTGCGACATTAAATAACTGTTTAGCTTTGCTCGTGATATTGAATAAATAACCTCTTTAGATGATTGGCCGTAAGGTTGAAGGCTTGGCGTTTGTCCGTCGACGTGCACCATACGACCTGACATGGGGATGAGCATGTCGTTAATATCATCCATTAGACCAAGTGCCTGCAGCGGCTTTATGCCGCGATTAGCTAACGCTAGGTTAATAGAGCGCCCTGCAGAAATATCCGTTTTTCGCATGTCTGTACGCGATTCAAATACATCCACTGTATAGCCTTTTCTCGCCAAAATAATCGATAGTAGCGAACCTACCAAGCCACCGCCAATCAAGCTAATTTGTATTGTCATTGCAAGCACTCCTTTAAAATGCGAACAAAGTGATAACAGTCTTCAAAGCGATTGTACAAAGGCACGGGAGCGACGCGAATAACATTGGGCTCACGCCAGTCTGTTGTGATGCCTTGTTGTTCAATACGTTTAAAGAGTGCTTTACCGTCTAATTTATCGCATGTGACCATAATCGATAGCTGGCAGCCTGACTCACTTTCCTCAGCGGGCGTAATAATGTCGATTTTATTTGGTAGCTCTTGCGCTAATAATGCACGTAAATACTGTGTGAGCTTGAGTGACTTTTCACGAAGTTTCTTCATACCACCCGCTAAAATAACCGTTTCGTATGCGCCACGAACAGCGGCTAAACTCAGTACTGGCGGGTTAGATAGTTGCCAGCCTTCGGCACTTGCGATGGCGTGGAACTGATTGCCCATTTTAAAACGCGTGTCTTTATCGTGTCCCCACCAACCAGCAAAACGATTAAGTTCGGTATTCGTGGCGTGCTTTTCATGAATAAAACAGCCTGCGACAGAGCCTGCACCACTATTGAGGTATTTGTAGCTGCACCAACAAGCGAAATCCACTTGCCAGTCGTGCAGTGCTAATTCAACATTGCCAGCAGCGTGGGCGAGGTCGAAACCTATTTTGATGCCATGTTGATGCGCTTTCTCGGTTATGGCAGCAATGTCGAGTACTTGCCCCGTATAATATTGAACACCTGGTAATAAAATAAGTGCTAACTCATCACTGTGACCCTCTATTAAAGCAAATAAATCGTCGGTGTTGAGAAGCTCTTCATTAGTGCGTGGTTGCCATAAGAGCAAGTTGTCCTCGACATCAATTCCGTGGTGCTTGAGTTGAGATGTCATCGCATAGTGGTCAGAGGGAAAGGCATGGTCTTCAATAAGGATTTTGCAACGTTTGCCCTGTGGCTGATAAAAACTCACCATCATCAGATGCAGGTTGACGGTTAGAGAGTTCATCATGACGACTTCGTTTTTTTTAGCGCCAACGATTTGTGACGCAAAATCAGTGATAAATTCGTGATAAGGCAACCAAGGGTACTCACCTTCAAAGTGACCTTTGACGCCGCGCTCTCCCCATGCCTCAAGTAGCTCCATCACGGCTTCTTTGGCAAGTATCGGCTGTAGACCCAGAGAATTACCTGTGAAGTAATACTCGTCTTCGCCATTGGCTTGTTTGGGGATGACAAAATGCGCTCGCATATGTGCAATCGGGTCGTTGTTATCTAATGTTTGTGCTTGCTTTAATGCCCGAGCTAGGCTATGTGTTTGGGCGTTGTCTATCATGTCATTCACTTAGTTATTGCTTTAGTTATTGTTTTAGTTCTTATTATTGTTGTTTTTCAGCAGCGTAAAAAACCGGGTTGCTAGGTGTAGCGTCGTTAATCCAAGCCGTCAGTTGTAAGTTAATAAAATAAAAACCATCCGTAAGTACGTCGTCAAAATAGGCGAGCTCGGTGATTGTTTTATTAATCAGGCTGTTAGTTGTTGGTTGATGCATCCCTTCAGGGACTTGCCAGAACAAGTGGTGACAAGTGAGTAACCCATCATCGCGTAAACGGTCTATTGATGGTAGGTCAGTCAGCAGGTGTTCAACCCCGCGCTCATTCAGATACAAAATGGCTTCTCTGCTAAAAAAAGCTGGTTGGTTGTCAGCGTCGTATGCTTGATGCTGCTTTTCATGTGCGTTTGGCAAGGTTCTTATCGCTACGGCTCTTAAATGTGCATTGCTGAAATTATCCAGCTTATCAGCAAGTTGCTGGCGAGTGATGATTTGATCACCTTCGTTAAGAGCTGGGGTGTAGTTGTCGCTAGTACCACCAGCACTATCATCATTATCTCCATCTATTTCTCGACAAAATTTCGTTGGGGATACCGAGACTAAAACACAAGGCATCAGTGGTTGCGGAGTTATTGTGCCAATAGGCAGCGATAGCTCTGCACTTGAGTCACAGATATGGGCGATGGATTCTGTATGTGTGCCATTGCAGTGAGGGTTCAAGGTTACGATACTGACATTGCAGCTGCCACCTCGTTCGGTATCTCCGACGAAGTCACCTGCTGTCATTGGCGATTTTTCTGCAACATCTGCTTGAAAGTGATTCGGTTGTTTGGCGTTAAATTCTAGCGGGATTGCTGCAGAGAAACTAAAGTCGGTATTGACGATGTATTGATTGTTTTCAAGTTCAATTGAGACCTTCATGCTATCAAACCTCCCTTATTATTCTCCGTTCCGCACGCTTCACAGGTGTAGTTTGCAGGGGTCTTATAAAAGTTGTCGAAAACTTTGGGTAAGTCTTTCTCGATGTTGCCGAGCGTAAAACTCTCGCGATAGAGCGGGTGTCGGCAGTTTTTACAGAACCATGCCAGCGCATCTTTTTGCTTAGGAGCTCGCTTTTGTTCAACAACCATACCTACGCTGCCTGTCATGCGCTGTGGAGAGTGAAGCATTTTAGGCGGCAAAAGAAATATCTCGCCCGCGTTAATTGGAATATCTTTAAATTCTCCTTCGTCGATGACCTTCAACACCATGCTGCCTTCAAGTTGATAGAAGAACTCTGGCGTTTCGTTATAGTGATAATCAGTACGTTTGTTTGGACCACCTACGATCATGATGATAAAGTCATCTTGCTCAAATACTTGCTTATTACATACCGGTGGCTTTAACACATCGCGATGATCATCAATCCATTGTTGTAAATTGAACGGTAAGGTGTAAGTCATAAAGCCTCCTACGTGTTTGGTTGATCAGGCAGAGCGGCAATGCATTTGAGTTCTATGGCGATTGGTGTCGGTAGCTTGTTGACTTCTACCGTCGTTCGGCACGGTTGGTTACTCGCAAAATACTCGGCGTAGATTTTGTTATAGGTGGCAAAATCATCATCCATATTGGTGAGAAATACGGTGACGTCAACTAGAGCATCCCAGGTAGCACCCGCATCGGTTAGGATAGATTTAATGTTGTTAAACACGCTGTGACATTGCTGTTCAATATCGTAACTGAGGATTTTTCCCTGAGCGTCTAACTCAACGCCAGGGATTTTATCGCTGCCAGCTTGTCTCGGGCCAACACCTGATAGAAATAGTAAGTTACCCACTTGTTTTGCGTGGGGATACAAGCCAACAGGTTTTGGTGCCTTATCGCTATTAAATGATTGCTTTTCTGCTAGCTCTGATGAAGATAGCTCGGACGAATTGATACTCATGCTCGTTTCCTTATGCATATAGCATCGTGATTACTCAGTAATGCTATTGCCTGATCATACTTATTATTTGAGTTTTTAATGTTTTGAGCATTGGCTTTCTAGCGCATTGATTGCCTATCGTATTGAGCGCTGTGAAGCCGTTGCTTGTTTTAAAGGCTGTTGTAAAACAGTGTAGAGAACTTTGTCGTTTTTGCGACAGAGAAAAAGTGAGAACAGATTTTTATCGGCAGCTCTCAATCGAAAACTAAACAAAGCTCAGAAAAGGGAAGTCAGATAAGCTGCCATTTACAACCTTGCTGACTCGCAAAGATGGCGCCTGATGATTTGAATTTGTAGCAGGTTAAACTCATAAAATTAAAGGCTATTCCTAGATCTAAATTCGATATGTGGGTGTTTAAAAAAAGCTCTATTTGTATTTTATACAGACATTTTTTGCTTCGGTAAAGAAGCGCATTGCTTCTTCGCCACCTTCACGTCCAACACCTGAGTTTTTCATGCCACCAAAAGGTGTTCGAAGGTCTCGCTCTAGCCAAGTGTTTATCCAGACAATGCCTGTGTTAATTTCCTCTGCTAGGCGATGCGCTCGGTTAATGTTTTGTGTCCAAATCGTCGATGCCAAACCATATTGGCTGTCATTAGCCAACGATAATGCTTCTTCATCACTACCAAATGCTTGCAGAGTAACAACAGGGCCAAAGATTTCTTCTTGGTTACAACGAGCTTCGTTATCTAAACCTTCGATGACCGTTGGCGAGATAAAGTAGCCGTCCTGACAGCGACCGTTAAGCTTTAAGCTGGAACCACCCGTCAATATGCTCGCCCCCTCGTGTTTAGCCAGTTCAATGTAGCTTAGTATCTTCTCCATATGTGGCCTAGAGACAATTGCGCCCATTTGAGTGCTATCTAAACTAGGGTCTGAGGGGGTAAGTGCTTGTGCTTGTTCGACAAAGGCATCTCTAAACGCAGGGT
This sequence comes from Thalassotalea sp., assembly GCA_022448425.1. Classification (GTDB taxonomy): domain Bacteria; phylum Pseudomonadota; class Gammaproteobacteria; order Enterobacterales; family Alteromonadaceae; genus Thalassotalea_F. The sequence goes on from JAKVCY010000031.1 coordinate 64,641, forward strand.
AAATACTGCGCTCGATATAAATACGTGAAGCACAGAGGCAGATTTGTCCTTGGTTGGCGAAACTCGCTCTAATCAATTGATTTACGGCTGCCTCAATATCACAATCAGCAAATATCAGAGCAGGGTTCTTACCACCTAACTCTAATGAAAGCTTCTTAAATTGTGGTGCCACCTGACGGGCGATAGCTGCGCCAGTACTCGTGCCACCGGTAAACGATATCGCTCTGATTTCAGGGTGGTCACAAATTGCTGCGCCCACTTTATCGCCAGTTCCGTGGAGAATGTTTAAGACACCTTTAGGTAGACCGACTTGCTGGCAAAGCTCGCCCAATAGTGCAGCTGTTTTGGGCGTGACTTCTGAAGGTTTAGCAATAACACAATTACCTGCGGCGAGCGCGGGCGCGATTTTCCAAGTAAATAAGTAGAGCGGTAAATTCCAAGGCGATATGCAGCCGACAATACCAATAGGTTGGCGTAGCGTATAGTTTATTGCTTGGCTGGCGACTGCATGCGCCTGACTGGCGAACTGACTAGCAGCGTGAGCGAAAAATTTAAAATTACTCGCTGCTCTGGGAATATCGACAGTGCGAGCAGCCGATATAGGCTTTCCATTGTCTTTAGACTCAGCCTTGGCAAATGACTCGAGATTAGCCTCAATGGCTGCGCCAAGTGCAAATAATAGCTCTGCGCGCTGCTCTATCGGCATAGCTTGCCAAGTTGGAAGCGCTTTTCTTGCAGCTTTGACTGCAAGTTCAACGTCTTGCTGACTACTGCTGGGGATTTCACCGTAAACTCGCCCCGTGGCTGGCTCAACGTTCTCTATGTATTTACCATTTACTGGTGCGGTAAATTCCCCATTGATGAAATTTGCTAATGTATCCATGTTGAGTCACCCTAAGCTTGCTACTATTTTTGTTATTGTTTCTGCTTGTTTAGACATCTTTCTTCAATGCACTTTTACATCGATAAAATGCTTACGTTATAAACTCATGGTTCTACCACCATCGACAGGCAAGTTTATACCTGTGATGTAACTAGCAGCAGGTGAGGCTAAGAAAGCCGCAGCAGCTGCAAATTCTTCAGGCTCTGCAAAACGTCTTAGTGGTATTTGTGATTTTTCATTAATCGTAGCTTGCTCAATGGAAATATCTTGTTTCTTAGCCTTACCAGCGATAATGGCATCTAAACGTGCTGTTGCAGTTGCTCCCGGTAAAACATTGTTCACCGTAATGCCAAATGGTCCTAATTCGTTTGCCAGGGTTTTTGCCCAACTTGCAACCGCACCGCGAATGGTATTGGAAACACCAAGACCAGGTATCGGTTGCTTAACAGAGGTAGAAATAACATTGATGATTCTGCCATAGCCAGTGGCTTTCATATGTGGCATTAGGTTTTGAACGAGGTGGTGGTTCGTCACCAAATGCAAACTAAAAGCATCAGTGAAGGCTTTTACCTCACTAGCAATTGCCTGCCCTGGTGCTGGGCCTCCTGTGTTATTAATTAAGATTTCAAAACCGCCAAATTCTTGAAGATGAGAGCCAATAACATCATTAACTTGCTCTGGATCTGAAAAGTCCGCGACTAAAACTTTGTGTGCTTGGTTGTGATTGATTGGTAGTTCTTTCTTAACTTCTTCTAAGCTTTTGGCATTGCGGGCAAACAACGTGACTTCGGCGCCGAGCGAAGCCAGCTCTATCGCACAGGCTTTTCCAATACCTTGACTACTGCCGCAGACAAGGGCTTTTTTACCAATCAATTCAATATTCATTGTATTTTTCCTAGAAATTATTCTGGCAAATTTTTTCTGCCAAGTTGTTTTCGCAACAAGCTGTTTCTGTATAACGTATGAAGAAACACTTACAAATTGCATATGCGGTTATTTATTATTCGTAATTTTGTATCACAGAAATGAATGAAAGGTATAAATTTCTATAAACAAGGCAATTTGTAAGAGTAAAATTATTTGAACATTAAACGCGTAATTAGCTTGTCACGGCTTATATCAGCAGTAATAATGGACGAAATGCCAATCTGACATGTTGTCAGATGTTTTTGTAACTAATTCAACGCTAACTCAACACTCATTTGAGAGAATAAAGAGGTATTTATGTTGCCATCAGGTGCTTATATTTCAGGTAGTGGTCCCGCCATTGTTTTTCTTCACAGTTCACTGAGCTCTTCCCGTCAATGGCAGCCTTTGGTAAAAGTGCTAGAAAACAAATTTACCTGTATTAACATTGATATCCTTGGTTATGGCACAGCAGAAGCCGTTGCAGATCCTGAAAACTATGACTTTTCGGTAGAAACTGCTCGCATCAATGAAATAATAGAACAGACGATAGGTGATGCGTTATATCATTTAGTCGGCCACTCCTGTGGCGGTGCGATAGCGCTTAAACTTGCGGTTGAAGCACCAACTCGATTGTTATCGGTGAGTTTATTTGAGCCCGTTGCTTTTCACCTGCTACCCACGGATAGCGAAGAACGGAAAATCTCTGACGAATTTGCTGCTCACGTGAATGTAAGTGATAACGCGAAAGCTGCCGAGTACTTTACTGATTTTTGGAATAGAAAGGGCTTTTACTTATCGTTACCGGAACAAATGCAAGCACTAATGGCCAAGGATATGCCGAAAGTAAACCTAGACTTCAAAGGTTTGATCTCAGAGCGCTATACATTGCAAGACGTAGCAAATATTAAAGCGCCCTTCCTACTCATGACAGGAAAATATAGCCAAGCCATCAGTCATAAGCTTGTTGAACTCATTGCCGGAAGCGTTGAACACTGCCAGGTAGAGTCGATTTCAGCGGGTCATATGGCACCCGTTAGTCACGCTGAACTGGTATTGCCGAGGTTTGCAGAATTTATTACGCAAAATTAGCTTGTGGTAAGTTATCGTATTCGCGTTAGAATGACTATTAAGGATTGTTCTATCGCGAAGTAAACGAAATAACAAAATGAATGCCCTCGCTCGTGAGAGCTTAACTGCGATTTATGTTGGAATATCACTAGCATTAGCCTCTATTGCAGGTGCTTCGCCTCGTGCAGATGACGATAGAAATATTGTTCAACGGTGCCAACAGTCACCACAAGTTTGCCTTGAAATTATTGAACCTGTGTTGAAGCAAACACAACAGTCAAGTCGAGTTTGGTATCAGTACAAGCTGCTTCATCTGGAGGCTCTGTTCCGCTTGGTCATGTTTGACGACCTTGTTGAAGAGGTTGCCCCTTGGGTCGATGATGAATCAGTGCCGCTACGATTTCGCATTAATGTCTTGGTTTATTATGCAAAGGTCTTGAGGTCGCGAGATGTCAACGAAGAGGGTATGCTTTATATGGAGCGTGCGATTGCATCTATAGAACAGGTAAACGAATCGAATTACGACCCACTTTTAACGGTAATGGTTGCTAACGGTCTGAATTCTTTGGGTAAGTACCAGAAAGGCTATGATTTACTCATGCCACTAGTACAAAAATATAAACACCGTCCTATGGCCAAGTTTAAGCATGAACTTTTTGAAAACTTGGGTTATTTCGCACATCGACTTGGTAAACCAGAAGAACATCTTGAGTATCGCTTAAAAGCGCTGACTTGGGCACAAGTGCTTGATAATAAAAACGAGATAGCAATTTATCTTTATAATATCGCGAGAGCTTATCAATTTCTTGAAGTATGAAAAGGCTGAGGCGATGGAAGCCATGGGCCCCAGTGATACAGCGATGTTCACGTTTCGGCGCGCTGAAATGCCTCTGGCTCAGGGGCATATTTCTGCGGCAGAGGAATATATGAAGGTCCTAGCTGAGATGCCAACGCTTAGCTCCTATCAATCAATGTTTAAAAGTCTGAATCAATCAATTGAAGCGGCAAAGATTAGCGAAGAGAAAGCCGTTAGCGAATTGATGTAATTAACCTCTAACTTTATTAGCCTTTCTAGAAACAGCGTGTACTATCTATTTGTAAGTAAAATTGTTGTAAGTAAAAAAAAGCCCAGCTGGATAGCTGGGCAAAATGAAACAGGGAAAATATGATTTGAAAGGGAGGGTTATTCGCTTTTGCCCTCCAAAAGGCTTTTGCCGTTAATGGCGATCTTTCTTGGTTTTAATGCCTCTGGAATTTCTCTTTCTAAATCAATGTGCAGTAAACCGTTTTCCATAAATGCACCGATAACTTTTACATGGTCCCCAAGTTGGAACTTACGTTCGAAGTTACGTTCTGCGATGCCTTGGTATAAGAAATTGCGGTCTGCTTTGTCTGCAGCTGCGGCTTTCGTGCCTGTCACTACTAAGTGATTTTGCTTAGACTCTATGTCTAATTCTGGCTCAGAAAATCCGGCTACAGCCATAATAATTCGGTACTTATCTTCCGCTAAAGATTCAATATTGTAAGGAGGGTAAGATGATTGTTTTTCATTTCGGGCGGCTTTGTCGATTAGACCTGCTAAGTGGTCGAAGCCAATGAATGAACGGTATAGTGGGCTGAAATCTGTATTAGTACGCATAATTCATATCCTATCTTTTTAGCAATATGTGAATGCCTGACAAAACTGGGGATAAAACGTGAGAAACCGACCGTGTCGCGAATCTGTATTTTGACCTTTTTGTACAAGCGTGCCTTTCATTAAGAACAGGCGGTTAATGTTATGTAATCCCTTTAAGGCGACTACATAACTTAATATGTGGATGGGCAAATCAGATTCAAGTGAAAAAGTTAAAAAAATTTTATATATTTCTTAATTTATTGAATTTTAAAGTTAAAAAAGGAAGCGCTTGCTTCCTTTTTATTTAAGAGAGAATTTACCTTTAGTCGTTTGTGGCAACTTCAGCCACTTCTGGTGACTCTGTTTCAGAAACGCTTAACGCTTTTAATGTAGCAAGCGCATTATCGTAATTTGGATGCTGAGAAATGTTCTCTACGAGCTCTTTGTAAGCGACTTTTCCTTGTTCGTCGATAATGAATATAGCGCGTGTCAGCAGACCCATATCTTTAATTAACAAACCGTATTTAGCGCCAAAATCTCTCCACACCGCATCTGATAGTACTTGGACTTTATCGATTTTTTCTGCTTTACAGAAACGTTTTTGTGCGAACGGTAAGTCGTTTGAAATTGTTAACATGACAATGTTGTTCGGTAAAGTCGCTACTTCTTCATTAAAACGCTTGGTTTGTAATGAGCAAACGCCAGTATCGACGCTCGGTACGACAGAAATTAATAAGGTTTTGTCGGTAAAGTCTTTCAATTCGACAGGTGAAAAAGCTTCATTGACCACTTTAAAGTTAGGTGCATTTTCACCCTCAGTAACTTGCGTACCTAAAAGTGTTACGAATTTGTTGCCTGCTTTTACCAAATTATCGGTTTCTTGAAGTTTTTCAGAAAAGTATGAGTCAGCGACCGCGCCAAACGAAAAAATCAGGTTTATTGCGCTAATCGTTAGTAAAGTAGAGAATTTCATATATATTTTAACTTGTATCTAACGGAGAATAGGTTTAGCTTACCTTTGTCTATTTAAAATTGCTATGTTAGAAGTAGTTAGCGAGTTCTTATTGACGAAAAATTAGCTAATAAGAACGCTCGGCAATTATTATTCTCTTGAAATTCTCCAGTTAAGATACAGACTTCTGGTTTTCTAAAAACTAATTCTAACCAGCTCTAGAGGTTGCTGATATAAGATGTCTACTCGTTTACTCATTTGCGATGATTCCAATATGGCGCGTAAGCAGGTTGCTCGCTCGCTACCAGCCGAATGGGATGTCGATATAAGTTTTGCAACCAATGGCCAGGAAGCTATTGAAGCGATAAAAGAAGGAAAAGGGGATGTACTATTACTGGATCTAAATATGCCAGTAATGGATGGTTATAAGGTGTTAGAAGCAATCGTCCAGCAAGACTTGCCGACCATGACCATCGTCATCTCAGGTGATGTGCAGCCTGAGGCTCACCAGCGCGTTACTAGCATGGGGGCGCTTGATTTCATCCATAAGCCTATCAATAAAGATAAGCTTACTGAGATTCTGCTCAATTACGGTATCTTTACCAAAGAAGATATTGCGCCAGCTAAAAGCGCTGAAGTACAATCTGATACAAAACCGTCTGCTGCGCCAGTACCTTCCGTCGCGCCTGAAAAAGTGGACCTACCAAAGGTTAGTGTCGCTAAAGTCTTAGAAGAGGCTCCAGAAGAGCGACCACCAATTGTACTGGAACAAGATCTTCGTGATTGCTATCAGGAAATAGCGAATGTGGCGATGGGGCGTGCTGGTGATTTGTTAGCGCGCTTGCTTGATGTATTTGTATTGCTACCTATTCCGAACGTGAACCTTATTGAGGTAAGCGAGCTGAGTATGGCGTTGTCCTCTGTGGCTGAAAACGATACAACTTCAGGTGTCTGCCAAGGTTTTATTGGTGCGGGCATAAGCGGTGAAGCGCTGTTGATTCTCAATGATTCGAGTTTCAAGGATATAGCGTCGCTAATGCACTACGACAGTGAAGTTGACGAAAGTGCAGAGCTCGAATTACTCATGGATATGGCGAACACTTTAATCGGTGCTTGTCTTAACGGTGTATCTGAGCAACTAGATATGAAGTTTAGCCAAGGCCATCCTGTGGTGTTAGGGCAACATCGTAAAGTTAAAGATCTGATTGCCACGAACTCGTCTAAATGGCGACAAACACTAGCCATCGAAATTAGTTATAACATCGAAAATCATGATATTAAATGTGATTTACTGCTGCTGTTTACAGAAGAGTCGATACGTACCCTCAATAACAAGATTGCTTATTTATTGGAATAATTATGTCGTTAGAAACATCCCAATTAAATGAATTACATTGGTTGATGGAGATGTTGCATAACATCGATGTCGGCTTAGTAGTTTTAGATCGCGAATATAACATTCAGATCTGGAATGGTTTTATGGAAAACCATAGCGGCTTGTTACCGAGAGAAGTTAAAGATAAAAACTTATTCTCTTTGTTTGACGAAATTCCTGAAGATTGGTTTCGCCGCAAAGCAGAGTCTGTTTTTTTGTTGAAGAATAAAGCGTTTACCATTTGGGAGCAGCGATCGTACTTATTTAAGTTCCAAAACTACCGCCCAATTACGGGGACTGCTGACCATATGTATCAGAACTCGACTTTTATTCCTTTGATGGCGGTAAACGGTGAAGTAAGCCACTTGTGCTTGATTATTTATGATGTCACAGACAACGCAACCCACAAACTTGAGCTTGAAAAAGCTAACAAAGAACTGGCGCTATTAAGTCAGACGGACGGCTTAACTAAGCTCTTTAATCGCATGCACTGGGAGCGCTGTTTACGTGCAGAATTTAAGCGTTGGACGCGAAGTAAGAACCCTAGCTGTTTAGTGATGATTGACATAGATCACTTTAAGAAGATTAATGATGAATATGGACATGTTGTTGGCGATGAAACAATACGCCATATCTCGGCATTGATCCGCGAGCAAGTGCGTGAAACTGATGTGTCTGGTCGTTACGGTGGTGAAGAGTTTGCCATCTTACTGTCTGACACAACGTTAGATAATGCTCATGTATTTGCAGAGCGCTTACGTCAAACGGTAGAGGCTTCGGTTGTTAAATATAATGATATCGACCTTAAATACACGATAAGTGCTGGCGTATCTGAAATAAATGAAGCAATCAGTACATATGAAGCTTGGATTGAGTGTGCGGATTCCGCTTTATATCGATCAAAAGAGGGCGGGCGCAACAGGGTTACTACCTTTCCTAATCAGTAACTGCTAATTGCCACCATATAGCGAACTAATCCAAATAAAAAAGCGCCAAAGGCGCTTTTTTTAATTCTACTCAATTCAATTGGTAAGGTTTATTTAGCTCGCTGATAAACTTTCTTGCCCGCTACCCATGTTTGATTGACTTTGTTCTGCCAAATAGAAGTTTCATCCTGTTTAAACAAGTCTTCATTTAGCAAGATGAAGTCTGCTTTTTTACCAGCTTCCAAGCTGCCTAATATGTGCTCTTGGTGACCAGAATAGGCAGCATCTATGGTAAAGCTCGCTAAGGTTTCTTCGCGGCTTAACTTTTCAGATTCAATCCATCCACCAATTGGCTGATTCTTTCTATCTTGTCGCGTAATCGAGGCATGCAAGCCAAAGAATGGATTGGTAGGTTCTACAGGGAAGTCAGAACCATTGGCAATTTTGGCACCTGCGTTTAACAGGCTACGCCACGCATAAGCACCTTTCAAGCGATCTTTACCGATTCGATCTTCTGCCATGTTCTTATCACTAGTGGCATGAGTTGCTTGAATCGAAGCAATCACACCGTATTCAGCAAATTTAGGGATGTCTTCCAAGGTTAATACTTGTGCGTGTTCAATGCGGTGCCTACGTGACTTTGTGTCAGTATCTTTTATCAGCTTGGCATAGTTGTCGAAAGTTAAGGTATTAGCGTGATCACCAATCGCATGAGTATTCACTTGGAAGCCTTTTTTCATTGCAGTTTCAATGTAATGCGTTAACTTTTCATTAGTATGAAGTAACAAGCCTTTATTGCCTGGATCGTCAGAGTAGTCATGATGTAGCGCTGCTCCTCGACTTCCTAATGCTCCATCCGCTTGGATTTTCACGCTATTAAACTGAAACATGCCGTCGTCACTGTAGAAGCTGCCTTTAGCTAGCCCTTGCTCCCAATTGGGGCTAGGTAAATACAACATCGCATTTACACGAATCGGCATATCGCCTGCAGCGGTCATGGCTTTGTAGACTTCAATGTTCTCTGCGGTAACACCAGCATCATGAACACTTGTTAAGCCTACCGCAGCAAGCTCATTCATTGCTTTGATAGATATTGCTGTCTGTTCTTTAGGTGTTAACGGCGCAATTTTTGCGGTAATTAAATCCATAGCGAAGTCAATGAAGATTCCCGTTGGATTGCCATCAGCATCTTTAATAATTTCACCACCGACAGGTGCTTTGGATGCTTTGGTGATACCTGCCAATTCCATTGCTTTACTATTCGCCCAGCCGGCGTGACCATCAACCCTAACGAGAAATATAGGTGTGTCGGGAAAGTGTTTGTCTAGGGATTTTGCGGTAGGGAAAGATTTGCTTGGCCACTGTACTTGGTTCCAGCCTCGGCCTTGTATCCAAGATTGTTCTGGATTAGCTTTTTTGTATTTAATAACACGGGAAACGGCTTTTTCTTCACTTTCACTGTTAACCAAATCTACCGTCATTAAGCTCTCACCATAACCAAGTATATGGCCATGTGCATCAATTAGCCCTGGCAGCATATTTTGCCCTTTACCATCAATAACTTTAACGTTAGCAGCTATGGACGAAGGCTTTGCTGAGAAGATATTGTCCACCGTGTCATCGGTAAACTGAATGGCACTAAATTGGGTAAGTTTACCTTGGTTAATGGTGTAACCGTTAACGTTGTAAATTAACGTGGTTTCAGCGTGAAGTTGGCCAGATACGAAGATACTGGCGAAAAGAAGGGCTAGCTCTTTCATCTAAAATCTCTACTTTTGTATTGTTATTTTTTTATACAAGTTGGAGTTATATTAAGATCAAAACACCTAAGCTTCAAAGTGTTGACACAGATTAATAGCTTAGGGCTTTGCTGATTCTACTTGCGGTTAGTACTTTTTCTTACTAGAAATGTGAATCCAAGTAGCATTAATAGAGATAATAGAAAAGCTGGGTAGCGCTGATATCGACTAAATGGTGTTCTACCATTAACGAGCGATACGTCGGTTTTGAGCACTGCCTCTTCGAACTGTGGCAGCTGAGCAATCATCTGACCATGCTCATCAACTACTGCGGTTACACCTGTATTGGTAGAGCGCACCAGCGGGCGGCCAAATTCAAGTGCGCGCATTCTGGCAATCTCCATGTGTTGTTGAGGACCATGAGATGTGCCAAACCAGGTGTCATTACTCACGGTAAGTAGTAGTTGTGTATCGGTATAGAAGTTTGCGTGTAATTGCTCTGGAAAAGCAATTTCAAAACAGATGAGAGGGGCTATCTTAATGCCGTTTGCCATCAAATTTGGTTGCACATATGCACCGCGACTGAATGACGACATGGGTAAATTAAACAGTGGTGCAATTGGTCTAATCCATTCTTGAAATGGCACAAATTCGCCAATGGGAAGCAGCTGATACTTGTAAAAGCGATTACCATTGGGGTAATAGTAACTCCCATTTATATCGTCAGCATGCTGTTTACCTAGCACAATCAGGCTATTGAAATATTCTTTGCTTTCGAAGTTATAGTTAATAATTCCTGTAACAACGGCAGTATTATTCAGCGCAGCAGAACTATTGAGTAGGTCAAGGTACTCTGCTGCAACAGCCTCAACCGAAGGAATAGCAGACTCTGGCCAAACGATTAAATCTGCGGGGTAATGCTGACGAGTGAGATCAAGATATTTAAGCATTGTTGGCCACTCTTGCTCTGGCACCCACTTTAACTCTTGAGGGATGTTGCCTTGCACTAAGGCCACTGTTTTCGTCTCACCTGTACGTTTGGTAAATACAAGTTGATGGGCAATAATCGTAGCAATAAACGAGATAGTGATAAGTGTAATACTGGTTTTAACGAATTGGCGTTTGGCTAACATTACGGTTGCAGCAGCTAGCGATACTATTGCTAACGTAACGCCTACTTCACCAATTATTGGTGCTAATGGAGCAAAGGGAGAGTCTATTTGGCTATAACCAAAGGAAAGCCATGGAAACCCTGTTAACAGCCAAGCTCGCAGCCATTCTGTTGCAGTCCAAGCGATAGGAATAAATAGAATGTTGGTTTTATATTGCTTACCTAGCTTCTCACTAAACCATGAGGTGAGCCAAGCCGCAAGGGCCGGAAACACTGCTAAATAAGCACACAGTAAAAACATTAAAAACAGTGATGCAGGTAATGGCATACCGCCAAACTGGTCAATACTGACGTGCACCCAGCTGATGCCTGCACCGAACCAACCTAAGCCAAAGAAATAACTGCGGACAGTCGCTGTTTTACGAGTTTTTTGGTGGATTTGGCTTAACCACAATGGAATGGCGACAAGCGCAATCCACCATTGAGAGTATGGGGCATAAGCCCAAACCAAACTAATGCCTGCAAAAAAACAAATAAGATTTCGCGGCTCTGCAATAGCCGATGCGAGGCGTGTGATAAGGGCTTTAAGCATTGTGATTTATTCGGCAGGCTTACCGTTGATATCGTGATCTCTAGGCACTGTAACTTGCAACATTAACAAGCGTCTATTGTCTGCTGAAACAACTTTGAAGGCCCAATCATCAATGGCAACCTCTTCACCTTTTTTCGGCATGTGTCCGAATTGCTGAAGCACAATACCACCGATAGTATCGGAATCTGACTCATCGAATGTACAATTGAAGAACTCATCAAAGTCTTCTAGGTCAGTTAATGCTTTAACTTGGTAAACACTACCAGCTAAATGCTTGATTTCTTCTTCAATCTCATCATCGGTTTCATCTTCGATTTCGCCTACGATAAGTTCAAGTATATCTTCAATGGTGACAAGCCCAGACACTCCACCATACTCATCGACAACAATTGCCATGTGATAGCGTTTTGAACGGAACTCTTTTAAAAGAGGCTCTACTTTTTTACTCTCTGGTACCAAGATCGCAGGGCGAATGAGCGATGTTAGGGTACAGTTTTCGACGTCTTTTCCAAAGCCATAAGCTAATAGGTCTTTGGCAAGCAAAATACCTTCGACATTGTCGATATCTTCATTAACTACAGGGAAACGTGAGTGTGCTGAATCGAGAATTGTTGGAAGAAATTCTTCTAGCGGCTGGTTGATATCCAGAGAAATGATTTGCGAGCGCGGTATCATGATATCGCGAACACGCATTTCCGAAACGCCAAGCACGCCTTCGATCATCTGCTTGGTTTCCGGTTTAATTAACTCGCGGTCTTCCGCATCGTTAATTACATTGACTAATTCATCTTTGTTTTTCGGCTCCCCGGCAAATGCGTTAACTATCTTTTCGATAAACGATTTACTTGAAGAACCGTTAGTAGAGTGAGGGTTGTCGTCGCTCATAGAGCCTTATTTATCCTTTAAATTTCATAGGGGTTATTAAACCCAAGTTTTTCTAATATGTCTATTTCAAGCGCTTCCATTTCTTCCGCTTCATCATCGTTTATATGATCAAAGCCGAGTAAATGCAAGCAACCGTGAATCGTCATATGCGCCCAGTGAGCGGCAAGCGTTTTTTGCTGCTCGTTAGCTTCTTTAGCAACGACTTCAGCACAAATCACTAAGTCACCAAGTAAATCGAGCTCTATACCGTCAGGCACCTTGAAAGGAAATGATAATACATTTGTCGGTTTATTTTTTTGACGGTAATTAAGGTTTAGTCTTTGGCTTTCTTCATTATCGACAACACGAATGGTGAGTTCAAACGGCTTTTCGTAGGGCAAAAGTGCTGCTTCTGCCCAAGTTTGAAAGTCTTGGTTACTAGGCACGCCGTTATGCTCAACGGCGCGTTGGATATCAAGCGTTATCATCAGTAGTGCTAGTATTGGTATTAGCGCTGTCTGTCGCGTTAACGTCAGTTGCTTTTGTGGCGTTTGTTGCTTTGGTTTCATTTGAAGCGGCCGCAGTATTGCTAGCCGCTAATTGCTGAGCATTCTTTTCTGCCAATTCTTTAGCTTTACGCTCTGCTTTTATTTTTGACATTTTAGTATCAAATGCATCGTAAGCCTCTACGATACGAGCAACAACGGGGTGGCGAACCACGTCTTTAGATTGGAAGAAGTTGAAACTAATACCAGGGATATTATCAAGTACTTCAATAGCATGGCGAAGACCAGACTTTTGACCTCGAGGTAAATCCACTTGCGTAATATCCCCCGTGATAACTGCACGTGAATTAAAGCCGATTCGCGTTAGGAACATCTTCATTTGTTCAACAGTCGTATTTTGACTCTCATCTAGAATGATAAAAGCGTCATTAAGTGTACGACCACGCATGTAGGCAAGTGGCGCAATCTCGATAACATTGCGCTCGATTAGTTTTTCTACTTTCTCAAAGCCTAACATCTCAAATAATGCGTCGTATAACGGTCTTAAATATGGGTCAACTTTTTGTGATAAATCACCCGGTAAGAAACCGAGCTTTTCACCTGCTTCTACTGCCGGGCGAGTTAACAATATGCGACGAATTTCTTGACGTTCAAGGGCATCTACCGCACAAGCTACTGCTAAATAAGTCTTACCGGTACCAGCGGGGCCAACACCAAAGGTGATGTCGTGGGTAATAACATTTTGCACATAAGCCGATTGATTGAGGTTACGAGGCTTAACAATACCGCGTTTAGTTTTGATAGTGACCATTTTTTCATAGTCTACTTCCACACTTGTCGGCGTTTGCTCTAACACGCCAGCATTCAAGATGCCTAGGTGAACCATCTCGGCAGTGATCGTTTTCATCTTGCCTTTAACCGTTTCTGTTTCGACATAAAGTTCTTTCAACAAATTGGCAACGGCATCACGATTTTTAGGCTGACCCACGATCTTAAATTCGTTACCTCGGTAGCTAATTTCAACGCCTAAACGGCGCTCAATCGTTTTTAAATTGTCATCTAAAGGACCACAAAGGTTCGCCTGACGCATGTTGTCGACTGGCTCTAACGTTAATAATGTGTTGTTTTCAGTTGTCAAAAATCTATCCGTTTATTCGCAATGAGCGAAAGTTAATTTATGTAAAATAACAAAACCTAAAAGCAAATACGTCAACGACATTAATGGCGCATTCACTAGCGAATGCGCACTATTTAAGGCTTAAGGTCTATAAGTACCAACACCTAAATCATCTGTGCCGTTGATGCTTGCTGGATTCGCACCGTGATGGCTATTTGCCAAGATAGCTGATGGAGCATGCGCTATACGTAGGCCCATATCTTTTTCTTCACGCACTAATTTACCGCGCAGTGAATTTGCGTAGACATCAGTGATTTCAACATCTACGAATTGACCAATTACGTGATGAGGCGCTTCAAAGTTCACGATACGGTTATTTTCGGTACGCCCACGAAGTTCCATTGGGTTCTTCTTTGAAGGACCTTCAACCAAGATGCGTTGCTCTGTACCTAACATTTGGCGTGCAATGCGCAACGCTTGTTGGTTAATACGATCTTGTAAAATCTGTAGGCGTTGCTTTTTGGTTGCTTCGCTGATGTCATCAGGTAAGTCTGCCGCAGGCGTACCAGGACGTGCACTGTAGATGAAGCTAAAGCTTAAATCGAAATCGACGGCTTTGATTAGGTCCATTGTTTGTTCGAAATCAAAATCAGTTTCGCCAGGGAAGCCAACGATAAAGTCTGACGACATACAAATGTCTGGACGCGCTTTACGTAGCTTACGAATCTGTGATTTGTATTCTAATGCTGTGTGACCACGCTTCATTTGTGTCAGAATACGGTCACAACCACTCTGTACAGGTAAATGTAAATGGCTTACTAGCTCTGGTACGTCTTTGTAAACTTCGATGATGTCGTCGGTAAACTCAACTGGGTGTGACGTGGTGTAACGAATACGGTCGATACCGTCGATCGTTGCAACCAAACGTAGTAATTCTGAGAAACGACAAATGCTACCATCATGTGTTTCACCGCGGTACGCATTTACGTTTTGGCCAAGCAAGTTCACTTCTCGTACACCTTGCTCAGCAAGTTGTGCGATTTCGTATAGCACGTCATCTAATGGACGACTAACTTCTTCACCACGAGTGTATGGAACAACACAGAAAGTACAGTATTTACTGCAACCTTCCATGATAGAAACGAATGCAGAAGCGCCTTCCGCTTTTGGTTCAGGTAAACGGTCAAACTTTTCAATTTCTGGGAAAGTTACGTCAACAACAGGGGCTTTTTCGCCTGTTACTTGTTGGATCATTTCTGGTAAGCGGTGAAGCGTTTGAGGACCGAAAACCATATCAACGTATGGTGCACGTTCACGGATTGCATCGCCTTCTTGTGATGCAACACAGCCACCAACGCCGATGACAAGTTCTGGGTTGTCATTCTTTAGGTTTTTCCAGCGACCTAATTGGTGGAATACCTTTTCTTGCGCTTTTTCGCGGATTGAACAGGTATTAAGTAAGATAACGTCAGCGTCTTCAGCTTCTTCAGCTAAAGAATAACCATGTGTAGAGTCTAGTAGTTCTGCCATTTTCTGCGAGTCATACTCGTTCATTTGACAGCCCCAAGTTTTGATATACAGCTTTTTACTCATTAATACGTGCCCAAATTTGCGATTAAAATTGATTCTAGTTTTTGCTAGAGAATTCTTTACCCAATCATTGACGGATAGATTGGGGCGCGTATTTTACTCTTTCTTTTGTCAATAGGCTAGCATGTCTTAAATGCGGAAAGTTTCGATGCTATGAAGTTGCTAGCATAGGAAAGCTCAATACGATTTGGCTGCCTTTATCGTTGTTTGGTGCAAATGTATTGACAGTAGCATTGTAATTACTGGCTATTTGACGAATAAAGTACATCGACATATCGAAAGAAACCTTATGGGTAAAGCTCGTAAAGCTGCTCTCATCGTCAGACACTGTCAGCCAAAGCTTGTCTTTAAACTCTTGAATGGACACATGGAAATTTCGACCGTCGCCATGAAGAATCGCACAGGTGATCGCTTCGTACGTTATTTTATATAAGTTCGCTTGAAATTCGTAAGGTAGCTCACTTATGGCGCTATAAAGTTCGTGCTTTAATTTTACGTGGTATTTATGCTGCAGGTAATCGGCTAAATAAGGTAAGCCAACCGCCAAATCCTTGCCGTACAAGTTGTCAGGTTCTTCTTGCTTAGCGCTAGCCTGTAGCTCTTGTAGACTTTGTTCTAGCGAATTTTTTGCGCATTCTATATCACCTTCTTCAAGTAAATTGAGGGTTTGTTTGATATTACGTTGCGTCGATAAACTAAATAGGCCTTTCTCTTTGTATTCATTGTCTAAGATGTGATGGATTTTACTGATGGACTGCGCGCGTAGATAGAAAACCCAGGCTAACATCAGTAGCACACAAATAGCGGTGACAAGGTAAATAATGCGAAGCTGTGGCGTCCAGTACCAAGGGAAGGCAACATCGATATTGGCGAATGCTTGATAAGGGCTCCATTCTCCTAAGCTATTAGTGCCCATAATTTCTATATGGTAGCTGCCAGAAGCAAGGCCGGTAAGCGTGAGTTGGCTACCGTTAATGTCATTCCAGTTGCCTTCGTTTACTTTATATTTAAACTGTTTATTTCTGCCAGGGCGATAGTCTAAGCTCACTAAATCAAGCGTTATTACGTCGTTGGTTGAATTAACCTCGATAAGTTTATTTTGGAAAAACTGTTCTCCAGAAACTCTAATTTTACCAATGTATATCGGTGCATCGAAGGGTTCTGGCTCGTTTAATGGGAGCTCTAATATACCGCCAAAATGAGCGAGATATGCTTTATTGTTGATGGCCATCGGTTCGCCCGAAAATGCGTAGCGTTCGGTGTTGGCCATCAAACTAAATTGATGTGATACGGGGTCTACTTGATAAATGCCGGCGGCGGTTCCTAACCAGATTTTATCTTGAATGACATTGCTATAACTGAACTCTATGCCGCTTGCGATGATTGAAAGCAGTGTTCCTTGTCTATCAAATATATGAATGCCATCACCTTTGGTTGCTGCGAATACTTTATTGTTGGCAACAGCTAGCGAAATGTATTTTCCGGCTCCTCGAGCAGGCATGTTCTTCACCGATTTAGTAAATCGATTGTAAAGTGTTACACCTTTGGTACTTGTCATCCACACACTACCATCATCAAACGGTAGAATATCGATAACCTCAGTCGAAAGTAACCCACGATCAACGGAAAAGTGATCTATAACTAGTTTTTTCTCTACGTCGTATATGTATAAACCGTGATAGTTAGTAGCGATGTATAGCAACCCATCTAAATAGTGCAATCTTATGAGGAGTTTGTCATTGCCTTGGAAGTCAAGTTTAGCTAATTCTTGAGTTTGACTGTTGTATCCCCATACTCCATCAAACGTTGCAATGTACAACATGTTGCCAGCTGAGACTAAATCCATAACTTTAAGACCGCTACGGGTGAAGTAGCGATTGATGTCGTCTGGGAAAATGGTAGAGTCGGTGTCAAAAGTATGAAGCCCAGCACCGTAGCTTCCGATTATGAGTTCGTTATTATAGGTTACTAGCTCATTTGAATTTATGGCGATATCAAACATGATAGGATGGTTTTCAATATCGCTCTCGACCAACCGTTCAACGCCTAAATTACTGGCAAGCCAAAGGACGTTAGATCGGTCATGAAAAGCTAACTTTACACGTCCTTTTCTTGCTTTACCGTAGTCATGAGGGAGTTCGACTAAGGTCAACGAACTATATTTCTTAATCTCACCTTGTTCTGAGATTGTGAAGAAGTTATCTGTATTATGCTCCTGTGTAAGCCCTCGAACATTAGATTTTATATTAATAGACCCAACAACTTCGTTTCCTTGCAGGATACTCAGTTGCTTGTTGTTGAGCACAACAAGCCTGTCGCCTACGGCTTTTGCAGAGTAACTATGACCGTTGATTACTTTGGTAAATTCGCTATTTTCGTAAAGGTAAATACCGTCATTAACTACTCTTACATACAAGTTACTACTCGTTTTCGCGATATACGTTGAATCTTGCGTTCGAAAGATATTCTTTGTCTGGTTAGTTTGCGGATCATACTCATAGACACTGTTGGTCCCCGGTGAGTATATATAAAACTTGTTCCCCATCGTTATTGTTTGATAGTGACTATTTTGTTCCGTTTCAATTGGAATGGATGAGTACGCCTTAGTGAGGGGATCAAAAAGCCAGCTACCATTATTTTCGGATGAGATAATGAACTGATCCCCATAGTGCTCTACTTCGTGGGTCCAGTTAAATGGAACATACCGTTGTTCATTATTGGCAGAAAATTCGATAAGGCTTTCGCCGTCAAAGCGGGATATACCGTGTTGCCCAGACAGCCAGATAAAACCGCGTTTATCTTGGGTAATATCATTCAGTTTAGCGAGGTGTTCGACCGAGTTTGCTGATGCAGTTAAGGAAATAAAAAATAGGAAAAAAATAAGTGATGGTAAAATCCACCACTTATTGACCGATAACTCTCGTGCGTAATTCGCTGTTTTGTCGGCGTCAGTATTCTCGCTAACGCCTAGGCGAATAGAACGACTAAAGGACGCTGTCTGCGCTGTTGTCCTTGTGCTCTTTGTCACCACATACCGCGAATACTTTAGGTATGGCATTTTCATCAGCCGGTTTTTGAACCAGCATGTAAGTCGGCTTTCTAGGGTCATCGATATTCTTTTTATTGTTCCATGCGCTGAGTACTTTGTCAGCTTGTGCTTGACCATGTTTAGCTGCGATTGCGGTAGCAAACATCTCTACACCATAGTCGTCCATTAGCAACATAGTGTTGCCATGGTAGCCACTTGAAGTATCGAAATCTATATCTACTGTTAAAATTTTATCGGTTGGTAGTACTAAATCAGCGCGGAATTTGGCTACAACGGCACGATCTTCGTGAGCTTTCAAGTTAGTCGTATTTGGCTTTTCAGTGAAGTCGTAAACAAGTTTGATATCGGGAGCTACGATTCTTTCTTCTTTTAAAGCTGTCATCTGTCTTTCCTTGGTTTGTTAAATTGTTATTGAGATGTGTAAAGTGATTAACTTTACCTTGTGTCTGTTAAATACGTCCTACAAACAAAATCAGTATAGTACAAAAGTCGGTGACAAAACTAGATCACCGATTAATCTCGCGTATTAACAAGCATTTCGATAGAATCTTAGGCTCGCTGATACAAAGAAATAACGTTATGAATAGAGTCGATTGTGTAATTGTTGGCGGTGGCATGGTGGGAGCAGCGAGCGCGCTTTCCCTCGCACAGCTCGGGTTAAAAGTCACAGTTATTGAGCGAAGCTCTCCGAAGAGGTTTACTCATGACGAGCCTTTTGATTTACGTGTGTCCGCAATTTCCGTAGCTTCGGAGCAACTATTAGCAAATTTAGGGGCTTGGCAGCTAATAGATAAGTCACGCATTTGTCCCTACCAGCGCTTAGGGGTCTCAGAGTCAGACCTTGCATATACAGAATTTAACGCTGCGAGCATTAAACAATCTCACCTTGGGAATATTGTTGAAAATCGTCAAATTCAGTTGGCTCTTTGGCAGCAGTGTGAAGCACATCAAAATATTGAATTGATTGTGGGTGAAGAAGTGCAATCAATCGAACAATCTGAAACCCATGCGATAGTTTCAACTGCAGATTTGAAAATAGAAACTAAACTTGTTCTCGCTGCGGACGGCGGAAACTCTTTTGTCCGTAAGCTTGCTGGCATTGGTACTACGGGATGGAACTATGACCAGTCGGCAATGCTTATTAATGTGACAACAGAGCTCGAGCAGCAAGATATTACTTGGCAACAATTTACGCCAACAGGCCCGTTGGCCATGCTACCTATGTCTGGTCAAAATGCATCGCTCGTTTGGTACCAGCAGCGAGAAGAAATTAAGCGATTGGCGGGACTATCTAATGAAGAACTAACGCAACTTATTCATCAGCACTTTCCTGAAAAGCTAGGTAGAGTCAATGCTGTTGATAAAGGTTACTTTCCGCTTACGAGAAGACACGCCAATCAGTATAGAGCAGGGCGTATTTTATTGTTGGGCGATGCTGCTCATAGTATTAACCCATTGGCAGGGCAGGGGGTTAATCTAGGGTTCAAAGATGTTAGCGCGCTTGCACAAATTATTGCGACTGCTATTGCTGAAGGCACAAATTGGCATGAAGAGAAAACACTTCGCCAGTATCAGGCGGCGCGAAGAACTGACAACTTAATGATGATGTCAGCGATGGATGCGCTTTATGCGACCTTCTCAAATAACTCGCCTATATTGAAGGTTATTCGCAATGTTGGCTTATTTGCAGCACAGCGCACACCAGTGTTGAAGAACAAAGTCTTAGAGTACGCTTGCGGATTAAACTAGTTTTCTTTATTCGACCAGAGTTTTATTACTCTTATACATAAAAAAGGGCTAATGATTTAGCCCTTTTCTAATGCGTAGTATTTGAAGTTTCCAGACTGTCAGTTGATTATGCTTTCTTTTTTTACTTAAACCTGCCTCTTGTTATGTTCGTGTTTGTATTTGAAATTGTAATCGTAATCGTTTCCTTAATATCACTTGGCAAAGATAGATTGCCATAAGAATGAGTAAAACAACCTAGAGCGTGTTGATCTTTGCGGTATGAAAAGTAAACAGCAATTGGGTCGGTTATAATGATTTCGCCAAAAAACAATTTAACTTTCCCAAATGCCGAGACTAATGCTAACAGATGACAGCTGGAAA
>JAKVCY010000032.1 GCA_022448425.1 Thalassotalea sp.
TCTCGTTGCGTGAACGCGCAAGCACCGCTTATCGACATACTCGATACTCATTTCCCCTATTGTAGCGAGTGGGAAGAAGAGCTGAACACGCTGTTTGCTCACTATGCGAAAACTAAAATTGAACAAGTGAGTTTAGACTACGACGATTTACTGCTTTACTGTTTTCACATGGCGCAGGTCGACGCCATTGCTCAAAAAGTAAGAGAGCAATTCGACAATGTGTTGGTAGACGAATATCAGGATACCAACGTTCTTCAAGCTGGCATTCTAAAAGGTTTCTTCCCTTCTGGTGAAGGTCTTACCGTTGTAGGCGATGACGCCCAATCAATCTACTCATTTCGTTCAGCAACGGTAGACAATATCCTTAACTTTCCAACTGCATTTTCCTTGCCTGGCAAAGTGATAACGCTACAACAGAATTATCGGTCACATCCGAACATATTGAACTTGTCTAATACCCTTCTTTCGGAAAGCGACGAAGGCTACAAGGTGTCGTTGTTCAGCGAGCGTAAAAGCGGCCCTATGCCTAAGTGGGTAACTGTTGAAAATGACATGTTCCAAGCAGAATATATTGTTGAGCGAGTTTTGGCGGCTCGTGAAGAGGGGGTCGATTTAAAACAACAGGCGGTGTTGTTTCGTTCAAGCTACCACAGCGATCGATTAGAACTTGAACTTACTCGACGCAATATCCCTTTCGTTAAACATGGTGGCCTTAAATTTCTGGAAGCTTCGCATGTAAAAGATATGCTTTGCATTTTACGGTGGGCAGATAACCCTAAACATAAAATATCAGCCTTTCGAGTGCTTAAGTTATTGCCCGGCATAGGTCCAAAGATAGCTGAGAGAGTTTTTAACGATTTAGAAAAGCACGACTTTGCATTGGGTAAATTGCGCAGCTTCGCACTTTCAGAGTCCGCGAAGCCTTCATTCCTTTCTCTTATAGATTTACTAGATAACGTGCACCACAACAATATTCCATGGACCGAGCAAACAAGCGCCATCGCAGCCTTTTATAAAGATTTGTTGGAAGCTAATTATGACGATCATTTCACTCGCTATGGCGACGTTGAACAGCTGATAATGATTTCTGGGCAGTATTCATCGAGAGAACGATTTTTGACAGAGCTGACGCTAGATCCTCCACAAAGCACAGGGGATCTAGCAGGAAAACCTTTGCTTGATGATGATTTTCTTATCTTGTCGACGGTGCATAGCGCTAAAGGCCAAGAATGGAAGCATGTATTTGTGCTAAATGTTGCTGACGGCAATTTTCCTAATGAGTACGCAGCGGGCGATAAACGCGCCCTCGAAGAAGAACGACGTTTGCTTTACGTAGCCATAACACGAGCGAAAGATGAGCTTAGCTTAGTTCAGCCTCTGAAATATTGGGTGCCAGAACAACAAAAGTTTGGTGACAAGCATGTATACGGTGCCAAGAGCCGTTTCTTTACCGATGCAGTTTGCGCTTGCATGGAACCCATTGCTTACCCTAAGCGTACTGCTTCAGCCAGTGAAAAGAAGATAGCTAAAGGCGCTATAGCCGATATAAAGAAAAATATTCTTGGGATGTGGAATAATACCAGTCCGCATAGATAATTCCCCCTCAGCCAGAGTTACAATGTTCGTAATCAAGGCGTGTTACAGCAGGTGAAGTGGTTCTACATCAAGGTGACACGACAAAGAGTACGGACATTTAAAGAAAAATGACGCGCCCCGTCATAACACTGAAATAAACTCCCTGTAGCGTAAAGTATTCAGTGAAAGAGTCTTCAACGGCTCAGCTTCAAAAATGCTAAATGCTCCAATACGAGTTTTCATGAAGAAATTGAAACGCTATCAATATGAAAGATATGCCATTCTCTGCCAACTCGCCTACCCTGATGCCGATGAGCAATACCAAAAAATCTTAGATCCTTTTTATGAGCGCCAGCTAGTCGATAAGTTCGGCAGAATGAGCGTAAGAATCTTGTGGGTCGAGAATAAAAAAGAGGTCATTATCGTTTTTCGCGGATCATTGGGGGTAAGAGATTGGCTAGCGAATTTATTCTTCATCCCAAACAAACTCAATCAGTTAAACAGAAAATTCTGGGTCCACTGGGGGTTTGCGCGGCTATTGGC
>JAKVCY010000033.1 GCA_022448425.1 Thalassotalea sp.
AATTTTCTCGGGTTTTCTCTTTTTTCTGCCTCTCTCCTATAATTAACTTTGTTAGTGAAACAACCTCAATTGGCTCTCACGGCCTTTTAGAACGTTACGTTCTGAGTCTGTAGACGTTCCAATCATTATTGAAATTCATCAAGTAATGAAGGACACCAAGCGACAAGGAGAGGTTATGCGTGTTCGAAGTAAAACCATCAACGGCGTGTTGTGTACGCTACTCGTAGCGTCTGTGTGCGGGCTCGTGGCCATGTATCAAAGTCACACTCAGCAACATCAACAAATTGAACTGCTGCGGGGGCAACTGGTGGAAAAAGAAAACCAAATCGTAGTCTCGAATGAGGCATTATCTTACACCCGTTATCAACACCAACTTTTAGCGGAAGATTACAGCCGTTTCAGAGATGCCCAATCCATGAATAGCGTGCTGCAATAGAACAAACGGGCAAGGAGACGCATGAAGTCCATATTGTTGGTTGACGACAGCAAAACGGTTCTGCTCTACACGACCAGTGCATTGCAAAAGCAAGGGTACGAGGTCATTGCCGTTGAAGATGGTGAGTCTGCGCTAGAAGTGCTGAATCATCGTACTGACATTCAGTTTGTCCTCAGTGATTTGATGATGCCGGGCATTAGTGGCATTGAGCTTTGTCGTGAGCTTAAGTCGTCGGCGTTTTCTCGTTATATCTTCTTTGTTCTCCTTTCTTCATATAACGATCAAGAATCCATCATCAAAGGCATGGATGCAGGTGCCGATGACTTTGTTGATAAGAGGACCTCTGTCGCTGAGCTGCAAGCGCGAATTCGAGCGGGTTTTCGTACTTTAGAACTGCACAATACGCTCACGACAAAAAACCAAGAGCTCGATTTAGCGTATCAAACCATTCAGCAGGATCTGGATTCTGCTGGAGAGTTAATGGGGCAACTGTTGCCCGTTGAAGAACAGATTCACACGGCACAATTTAGCTTCACTTATGTCCCTTGTACCAAGATCGGTGGGGATATGTTGGGTTATGTTGAGCTTGATGAATCGCATGTTGCGTTTTATGTCTTCGATGTTTCCGGGCACGGTATTTCTTCGGCGTTAATGGCGTTCTCGATTCAACAATCTTTGTTACAACGTAACAAATTAGAGTCGATAACGTTAGATTGGAGTGACAACGAATACCGCATCAGTAAGCCTGTGGCTGTGATTGAAAGGCTCAATCGACGCTACCAGCAAACGCAGAACGGCAAGCTCTATTTCACTATCGAATACGCCGTGTTGAACACCAAAACCGGTGAACTAAACTATTGCACAGCAGGGCATCCTAAATTTGTTTGGCAACAGGCGAAACAAAACTGTTTGGAACTTGTTGGCGACAACAACTTCATTGTCGGGGCATTGGAGCCAATGATATACCAAGGTGGACGCATCCAACTTAAGCCTGATGACGCGCTTTGGTTTTTCTCCGATGGCTTATTGGAAGCTAAGCAAGGCGAGGAGCTTTACGGCATTGACCGACTGTTAGCCAACATCGAAAGGAGTAAAGCGATGCCAGAAAAAGCACAAACTAATGCTGTTTTAAAGCAAGTGCAAAACTGGCAAGGAAAACCAGAACTCGACGATGATGTGAGCTTGTTGAAAGTGCGATGGTTGGGCTCAGCACAATCGCAAGCCGTTAATTCGCCGAGGGTGGTGTTCCAGAAATCCTATCAAGCATCTTTAGAAGTTTCGCGCCAAGCGAGTCTCGAATTGGTTGAGTTCCTTCAACAACATTCGGTTTCTTCTCATGCCATGCAAGCGTTGGAGTTATGTGTGGTAGAACTCATGAACAATGCGTTTATTCATGCCTACCAAGAACAAGCAGGAAAAACGGTTGAGTTAGAATGCGAAGTGCTTCGAGGTGAAAAAACAAAAGTTGAGCTGCGCGTGGCTGATTACGGAAACGGTATTGATGACGACACGTTCAAAGGTCACATCTTTAAGCAAATTGAAGCCCCTAACTTGCTCGATGAAGACAGTTGGTTGCCTTCTGGGCGAGGGCTAATATTGATCGCTCAAATGACAGATGTGTTTTCTGTATCACATCAAGGGGAGCGTAATTGTTTTACGGTGGTGATAACTCTCGACGAAAAGGCAAAGTCTATAATTCTTTAAAGGCTTTACTCGTGGAAGTCAAACATGTCGCAAATAGAAATCAAACGGGACCGGCCACGTGTCGGAAAGCAGACTGGATTGATGCGACAAAAAGCAGTATTCACAAAGGGTTGAGTAAAGAAGCCATCGCAGAAGTTGAAGCGGCTTTTCCAAATTCAATCTTTCATGACACCTTGTTGCGCCGTGCAAAAGATTATGGTGGTTCAACAATCGTAGGCGGCGTCAAAGTGACGCTGGGTATCGTTAATTGGTAGTCTGATTATTGAATGGTGTAAAAGTAGGGCTCTACTCGCGAGCCCTATATTTCTCTAAATGGTATTGGTTACTGGTGCTATCGTGTGATCGTTAACCCTAGTTGAGTTGCCATACTTAACTCGTTTCGCTCTACGATTTCTTCAATTACTTTACCTTCTTGGTTAAAGCGAAAGTAGGTAAGGCTTGTCCATGTAACATCTTTACCTGATACATCGAAGTCCATCCAAGTATTTGCATTTTGGGCTTTATGAGTTAGGGCGACTACTACCTGGTCTTCTGCTTCTACAATGCGTTGAAAGCTTGTCTCAAGACTCTGATAACGTTCAGTTACGCAAGATTTCAATTTTGCTTCAAATTCGACTAATCCTTTTAATGTTCTTCCACAGTCAGGGCGGTAAATAATTGCATCTTCAGCGAAAAACTCCCCCACACGCTCTGTTGCCTTACCGTCAACACAAATCTTAAAGTAATTTCTTATAGTCTGGACCTGTTTACTTTCCATTTCTTTATCCTATTGTTGCTTGTTGAGTTGCTTGAATTTTTGATCAGAAAATGATGCTTGAACAGGTCAGATAAGGTCGATAGTATGTCAACAAATAGTAAACAATGACTTTTTTGATGAACTTAATTACGCTAATTAAATCGTTTATTTGCACCGTAGAGGAAGGCAGTTTTACTGGCGCATCTAAGAAACTAGGTGTGTCTAAATCTCTAGTGAGTCGCAATGTTAGAGATCTAGAAACTTATCTTGGAACGCGATTAATGAACCGCTCAACCAAGGCTCTCTCTCTTACGGACGCTGGTCATCAGTATTACCAAGAGGCACATGTTCTGATTCTGCAACTTGAAGCGCTGAACGACACTATGAAATTTAATAGTAATGACATTGGGTGTAGATCTTTTAGAGAGACGATTCTTTAGATAATAACCTTTTAGATCATATAGATAGATTTTGATCAAGATGTAAAGGGAGCCATTTTGTGGTACTTATCAGTTCTCACACAGAACAAGTGCACAAAAGGCCCCCTTAATGACTCTAGCTTACTCAAATACAAAAAATATTTCTTCCTTTTCTGAAGCTCTTTTAAAGCTTCAGGGCATGATCGGTTATTTGGAAAGCAAACAGGCTCAAGAGCTAGAGCACGGGGCGATAGAGAGCTATATTCATGATGAAGGGCATGAGGTTTTAAGAAAATTGTTACAAGGCTTTTTGGACGAGAAATCGACTAATGAAGAACGCAAAACTGTTTATTCGGCTGATAAAGTTCAACTAACCCACCTAAAAACAGCTCAGAGTAGAAATTTGGAGAGCGTATTTGGCCAAGTAACCGTTAAACGGAACAGTTATAGCCAGCGTCATCGGCCGAGTCAATTCCCCATGGACGCAGAGCTTAACTTGCCGAACGATAAATACTCAGATGGTTTACGTGCTAGGGCAGTCGCTGAAGCGATAAGAGGCTCTTATGACGATGCCGTTACTAGTATAGATAGTACAACAGGGGGTCATATCCCTAAACGACAGACGATGCAGGTCATTCAAGATGTCGCCCAAGATTTCGATGATTATTACTTTCAAAAAAGGTATATACACCCAGAAGATACACGAGATTTATTGGTGATAACCACTGATGCCAAAGGCATCGTGATGCAACCAAACAGTTTAAGAGAGTGTACAAAGAAAGCCGCAAAAAAACAGAAACTCAAAGGCAGACTGAGCGCTGGAGAAAAAAAAGACCGAAAACGAATGGCTCAAGTCGCTTCAGTTTATACAACCAAAGCTTGCCCACGAACGGCTGAATCAATCATGCAAAGAAGTGAAGAAAGTAACGTTCATGGTTTTAGAGTTCCCCCAAGAAATAAGCGTGTCTGGGCCAGTTTAAAAAAAGACTCAGAATCGGTCATAGAAGATGCTTTCTTAGAGGCTTTACAGCGAGATCCAGAGCAAAAACGTCAATGGGTCGTACTGGTTGATGGTCATCCCCATCAAATGAAGCAAGTCAATCGAGTCGCCAAAAATCATAATGTCACAGTCACCATAATTTTGGATTTCATCCATGTCCTAGAGTACCTGTGGAAGGCTGCATGGTGTCTGTTTGATAAGGGAGATGAGTTAGTCGAAGAATGGGTGGAAAATAAAGCACTGGAGATTTTAAGAGGGAAGGCTTCACAGGTAGCAAAAGGGCTTGGGATATGTGCAACAAAGAGACGCTTGGTCAATCGAGAAAATATCGACAAATGTCGACGCTACTTACTAAAGAATAAAAAACAGCTTGAGTATGGTATTGCACTAGAGTGTGGATATCCGATAGCAAGTGGTGTTATCGAAGGGGCTTGCCGGCATCTGATAAATGATAGATTAGATATCACAGGAGCTAGGTGGAGCCTTGATGGGGCTGAGGCAATCTTGAGACTACGCTCCGTTAAATCGAGTGGTGATTTACAGGATTACTGGAATTTCCATAAACAGCAGGCTAAACAAAGGCTGTATGGCTAAAATGTAACGTGTCGATTCAAAAGAACCACACCCTATTGATTTTCATTTTGAAAACTGGAAGCTTGCGGTTTCTAGCAAAATGACGTGCTACAGATGTAAATCAAAGATCAGTTGAACGGAACTTCTTATACTCTAAGTTCAGTAAATAAACTCAGAAACGAGGCTATGAGCCAAAACGATATTCAAGCCAAGATTGCCAGCTTTACTTGTATTGAAGAAGCTTTGGATTACTTCGATATTGGTTTTGATAGCCGCTTTATTGATAAACACAGAGTGGAGTTAGTGAAGCGCTTCAATGGCTATTTGATCCTGACTAAGCCTGAAGATTGGTTTGCGGCTCGCCGTGCATTAAAGAACGCATATTGCAAAGTGCAGCGTAGTTTGTTGGATAAAACCACACGCTCGGCTTGTCGTGGTTGTACTTCTTGTCAGCGTCGCTAGAAAGTATCCTAACACCCAAACTATGTATGTCTCTGCCATCATGTTGTTCGCGTCGTTACTAGGTTGGCTTAAACGAGAACGAACCATTAGCGGCACAACGATGCGGTTCTGAAGAGTTAGAGAACCCTGTTGAAACTATTTAAACAAATTTTCTTTCATGATTAACCTCCTTATTTATTTGTTTAAATCAATTCGGTTTAGCACCCAATAGTTTCTTTAATGAATGTGATGTGGGGTTCACTGTTTTTCATTGGAGTGACAGAGTCATCTCAACAAACAACCTTGTTGAAGCTAAAGATAAAGGCAAGAAATTAAAATATAAAATTATCATTGGTTATTCTTTGGGTAATATTATGTTATCGATATCTTCGGGTAATTGATTCACTTAACGGTTCGATAGACGCAACGAAAGTGTAAGGCACTTTAACCTTTTATTTTTAAAATAAAACACTTACAGTGATTGATTACTGAAATGGGTGCATATTAATAAAACATAAGGACAATGGATGAATGAATCAGTGTATCGTGCAATGTCTTGGCTAAAAGCAATACTGGATGGTCAAGGGGTTCGTTACCAAATTGTTGGAGGTTTCGCCGCCCATCTTCATGGCGGTTCTCGGCCAATTGCTGACATCGACCTCTATATTAAAAAAGAGGATGTAAATGCGCTTCTACCGTTCTTTCAACCTTTTGTAAGTAAACCGCTTAAACACTACCGCGAAGAAGGGTGGGACCTAGAATATCTTCAGTTGATTTATGAAAACCAGAAAATAGAGATTGGTTTGAGTCCGGGAACTAAGATCTTCAACACCTCAAGCCAACAATGGGTATCACTTGATGTTGATTTGGCGGAATCCGTACAGCGCGACTTTCATGGGCTTGCTTTACCTGTCATCAATATTAACTCTCTCATTGAGTACAAAAGAGTTCTTAATCGGGAAGTCGACAGAATCGACATTAGAGAGCTGGAAGATATCCAACAAGCTGAGAATGCTCAAACCTTGGGCCATTTCAGTTCCTTGTTCGACATCGCACGGAGAAAAGCGAAATACGATAATACCAACACTTGGTACAAAGGTTCGGAGACGTACTTTGATGCTTTATATCAAGAGCTTGAAAAAGTCGGTGAAGAAATCACTCAAACACGTCTTTGTTATTTAGAGGATGAGCTTGGCGATGTGCTTTGGAACTATTTAAATCTGCTCATGGCATTGGAAAAAGAGCAAGGTATCGATCCTACCTCGGTATTGAGCAGAGCGGTTAACAAGTATCAGCAGCGAGTCGCTACCAATGAAAACAATGGAAGCTGGGCGGATGTGAAGGCCGAGCAAAAGCGAAAGTTACAACAAGAATACCTAGGTGCGATGAATGAAAATTAAGCCAGAGCTCGAACTGACACAAGAAGAGCATCAAGCGATCATGACACTGCGAAATGCAGCATTCCCAGATCACCAGTCGGCCCATTCTTACTACAAACAGCTACCTCATTATCGTGCTCTTAAGTTTCAAGGTAACAAGCTTATCGGTTATATGGGGCTGGACTATCGAGTCATGAACTTGAATGGAGAGCCAATCAAAGTGTTGGGCATCATTGATTTGTGTGTTGATACGGATTTCCAAGGGAAAGGTGTCGCTTCCGCAATGCTCACTGCCGTTACAGAGTATGCCAAAGATAAAGATGTTGATTACATCGCTCTTATGGCCGATGACCCCTCACTGTACTTAAAAAACGGATTTCAAGGTTTAGAAGTGGAAGCCAGCTGGTTGAGAATACACGAACACAAAAACTATGGCATCGCAGAAGAAAGGCTTAATGACTTTTATGTGAAGCCATTGCGTGATCAAACAATGATAAAGAGTGGACTCGATTGGTTGGGATATATGTATTAGCCCCATAAAGGATATCGAATTAAACATGAATAAGGAAAGGATGTCATGAATGTCTCTCTGAGAGAGGTAACAAAACAAAACTATGAACTCGTCTGCGACTTAGACGTAACGAAACCACAAGAAGAATTTGTAGCATGCAACATGTGGTCGCTGGTGGAGTCTTTCTACAACGAAGGTCATGTGGTTCGTGCAATCTATCTAGGTGAAGAAGCTGTTGGTTTTTTCATGTGGGTTTATGAAACAAGTGATAAAGTTTCTATTTGGCGTTTTATGATTGATGCCAAACACCAAAACAAAGGAATAGGGCGAGTTGCATTAAAACTGGCAATAGAAGAGATCAAACAAGCGCCGAACCTCAAACAGATTGAGATCTGTTATAACCCTACTAATCCAGTTGCAAAGTCTTTCTACAGTCAGTTTGGTTTTGGAGAAGTTGGTATGGATGAGGATGGTGAGGACATGTTAGCAATCATTAAGCTCTAGCAATCATCTTGTTCTTAACTGATATCACGAAGAGACGGGGCTAGCATCGCTTAGCCTCTCTCTTACGAAATTTTAAGTCAATAGAGAGCATGCCTAACTCTCCCTACTATCTTTAACGACGTTGCCCCTTTTGTTCTTCTTTATGCTGTTTCGGCCGACTCCCTTACCAAAGCTGAAAAGATACCTTTCAAAAGGCATTAGAGTAAGAGGAATTCAGACCGATTTTGCTGTAATAAAT
>JAKVCY010000034.1 GCA_022448425.1 Thalassotalea sp.
AAAACGACCGTTTTATCCGTATATCGGCTTACTTCTTCAATCACGTCAATTAATGGCTCGCCGCGAAATACAATCTTGCCCTCACGCCAGCTTAAATCATTCGCGATATCTTCATCTGACACGGTCTCAACGGTGCTGTTAGGCAAAGATAAAAGCGATTTTTCACCTTGAACTAACGTCAATGGACGTGCCTGCGGCTTAATAATAGGGTTAACAATGCTTTCGCCATTCGCTTTGTTAAGTGTATAGCTGGCGACTTCTACCACGCCTTCGGTAACTACCAGTTCAAGGTCGCCGCGATGATACTGCACGTTAAATGCGGTTCCAACGGCTTGAATGGCTTTACCTGCCGCAAGTACATTGAGCGGGCGAGACTTGTCTTTTGCTACGTCGATATGAAGCTCACCTTTAACAAGCTGAATAACCCGCGAGGTATCGGTAAAGGCAATATTCACTTGTGAATTGGTATTTAGCCAAAGCGTACTACCATCTTCTAGACTGATACTTTTGTGCTCTCCCGCTTTAGTCGACGCTTGTAACGAGTAGCTCGCAACTTGAGAGATAGGTGCTGTCTGGCTAGAGGGAGAAAATAAATTAAGGCCTTGGTAGCTTAAAAAGCCCACCATCAACAGCGAGGCAGCTATAGCCAACGGCCGCTTCCAGGTCACGGCGCTATCTGCCTTTTGTTTGGCACCTGGCTCAGGTGTATGAGGGACAATATCAGCCAGTTCATTAAGCACCGACATTTTGTCCCACAAGGCGACCATCTCTAAAAAGGTGTCTCGATGTAAAGGCGTAGCAAGCCAAACTTTTAATGCTTGTGCTTCACTTTCATCAAGCCCTTCATCGAGTTTAACAAGCCATTCGCTGGCGGTATCAAGCACACGCTCTTCGCTGTTGAATTGAACAACGTTGCAGTTAGTGTTTGACTTGTCAGTGTTTGTTTCAGTCGTCGAACTATTCATGGGCGTCTCTCTTTACTTCCGCCGTGCTGTATTGCCCACCCTTTTGATAAGCATTCGGCCGTGTGTGCGACGCGGTTTGTCGTCGCATAAACAAGGTGCATCTTTTAATCCCTTCAGCAATATGCTTTTCCACGGTTTTTTCGCTTATCTCTAATTCTTGGGCAATCTCTTTAAGAGAGTAGCCATACACTTTCTTTAATACAAATGCGCGCCTACATTGTTTGGGAAGGGCGCGCACAGCATCACAAAACAACTTAAATTCTTGTTGGGTAGCATTGTAGTGGAACGTTTCGTCTTCAACACCACTTATGGCACTTTCCAGCGCTGCCACGATTTCTATACTGTCGTCTACCATGCGTGTTTCAGCACGCTTTAGGTGATCGTAAGCCAAGTTCTTTGCCGTTTTGAATAAAAACGACTTGGGCTCTTTAATATGCTCAGTCGTTTTCGCCTGACACAAGCGCACATACGTATCTTGTAGTATGTCGTCGATTTCTTTAGGCGGCACAAGACGCGATAGCATTTTGGCCATCGAGCCGCGCGCCGACATATAGGCATTATGTATGGCTGTTTCTATGGGCATATTGTTATTTTTTATCGTTGTTACTTAATAAGACGACAGCCACACTATTATCCCCCAGTATTTTCGACATTATCGCTAAAAAATTAAATTTGTTAATAGGTTGTATATAATGCGTGGCTGGTTTACAACAACAGCATTCAACAGAGAGTAGAATGACGCAGGCGCGTCAAAAACTCCCCCAAAATCATAATAACAATAGCGTAAGAACAAATATGCCTGTGGCTAATAACCCAAACAACTCATTAATCATGCTACCTTTTAAGCCCAAGGCTTTAACGGTGGCGCTTTGTATGGTGTCGTTGGGTATAAGCTATTCAAGTAGTGCGCAGTCAGTACTGCCCCATCAACAAGATGAGGTGATTGCTCAGAACACGTCACCGCTACCGGCAGTAGATTTCACTATTCCTGCTCAAAGCGCAGACGAAGCGATTATCGCCTTTGCCAATCAAGCGAACCTAACCGTTGTATTCCCGTTTAATAAAGTAAGGCATATTTCCGCTAATGAAGTAAGTGGTAACTATACGCCTAAGGCTGCTATTGAAAAGCTTTTGTTGGGAACAGGTCTTAGTGCTGAAATAATAGATAGCTCCCGTATTAAGATAGTGTCTACTGGTGATAAAGATTAGAACCGTCACTTGCTCGGCCGCCTTTTAGGCGCCATTACTGCACAAGACGATAGCTTGGTAACCGTCCCTGATGAACAAGGCAGTTACGATATTGAATACATAGAAGTGAGGGGGTTGCGCGCGCGGGTCGCGCAGTCGGTTGGCATTAAACGCAATGCAAACGTTATTATTGACACCATTCAGTCTGTAGATATGGGCAAGTTTCCCGATCAAAACTTGGCTGAGGCGCTGCAGCGAATTTCCGGGGTGTCTATTGACCGTGCAGAAGGCGAAGGACAGTTAGTCACAGTAAGAGGCTTTGGGCCTGAATTCAACCGGGTTCTGCTAAACGGTAGGCCCATGGCAACCGATAAGCTTGGGCGTGAGTTCAGCTTTGACACACTGGCCTCTGAAATCGTAAGCAGTGTAACCGTACACAAGCAAAGCCAAGCGACTATGCAATCAGGCGGCATTGGCGCAACGATTGATGTTCAAACGGCAAAACCCCTGTCGTTTAAAGGGATGCGGGCGGCAGGTAATGTCAAAATGCAGTACGATACTAATTCGCAACAATATGCGCCCAATGCCTCAGTTATGTTCAGCAACACCTATTTAAATAACTCGTTTGGCATTCTAGCCTCTTTGACTCAGCATAAGCGCCAAGCGCGCTTAGAAGAAGCACAAATCGATGGCTGGTTGGTAAATACTAACGTACCTAAAAGTGAACTCTATGAAGACGTTCCTACGTTATACGTTCCCAGAAATTACGATCAAAGAGTGCGCTTCGACGATAGAACTCGAACGGGCGCTGCACTCGTTCTACAATATCGGCCTACCAACAAGCTAGAGCTTACCGCCGATTATCTGGGGTCGACATTCGACGTAGAGACGTCAGCAACCTCAATGGGTCATTGGTTTACTTCAAGTAACTTAGAAGGTGTTACGGTTGATGAAAACGGCACAGCGGTGTCTTTTTCACAAAACAGTGGGCACGCCACCGACTTTCACGCTCGCACTTTTAACCGTTCATCGACCCTAAAAAGTTTCGGTTTTGCAGCAAACTATATCCCAAGCGATAGCGTAATTGTCGATGCTGATTTGTCTTACTCAATGGCTAACGTCGATGACAATAACGGAGAGGGCAATTCGCTCTCGCTTATCGGCTATTTAAACCGCTCTTCCTTCGACCATACTCAACAAAATATTCTGCCCGCTATATCGGGCTTTGAACAAGCCAACCCTCGTCAAGTTAACGCTGTGGGTGAGCCGGTGGGTGTATCCCATTACTTAGATCCAGCTAACGGCCGTTCCCACGTGATGCTGCGCCGAGGATGGAGTATTGATGATGATATAGGCCAAGCAAAAATCAATGTAAGCGTGCTTGGTGATAATAACTGGTTCAGTAAAATTGACGTTGGCGCTGCGTTAACTCAGCGAGAAAAAGCCAATGAAAGAAGAGATAACGAAGCTGATGCGAGGCACTGCAGTTTTTGTGGCTACTTCGATTCATCGGATATTCCAGATAGCTTTCAAACCCTATTTGATGCAGGCGACGACTTTCTCGGGTCGGTAAGTGGGCATGAAAATATTCCTCATCAGTGGCTGCGGCACGATGGCGATACGCTGTTTCATTATCTGGAGAACGCTGGGAATGTCAGTTTAGCCGCTGAAACACGAGGCAGTTCTTTCGCGGTTAAAGAAACGGTGTATGCGGGGTATATTCAAGCCGCCATTGAAAAAGATTATGCGCCTTGGTTTATTGATGTGCATGCAGGGCTTCGCGCTGAATATACCGACGTCGCGGTTAGTGGTGTTGACGAGCAGCTATCTGCGTTGGTTATTTTAGATCAAACCGAGCTGGGGCAAGAGTTTGGTGCGTCAGTAAGTATTGATGAAACATCAAGTTATACCAACTTTTTGCCGAGTGTGAGCGTTAAGGCCAGTTGGTTAGATAGCTGGGTATTTCGCGGAGCATATAATCACAGTATTACTCGCCCAACGTTAGAGCAAATGGCGCCAGGTGTTACCTATACCACTACGCGACAAGGGGGAGACTTGCGAGCCCGTATAGGCAATGCACAGCTATTGCCCTTTGAAGCAAAAAACATTGATGTGGCCATTGAGCACTACTACCAGGAAAATAGCTATCTATCGGCGGGGTATTTTAGGAAAACGGTAGATAATTTTATTGTTAATGAGAGCAGCACACAAACCTTTAATAACGTGACTGACCCGAGTACAGGCGCAGATCCAAACGCGGCTGACGATGCTGATGCGTTAGCGCAATTTTCCGTAATATCTCCTCGCAACGGCGAATCGGCAACGGTTGAAGGCGTCGAGATTGCAATGCAGCATTTGTTTGGCGAGTCAGGGTGGGGAATACAGGCCAATGCGAGCTTTGTAGACAGTAACGCAGAGTTGGATACCGCCAACATTCGTTCAACCTTTGCGCTTACTGGGCTATCTGGCGCGAAAAATATGGTGCTGTTTTACGAGAAGGACGCGCTGCAGTGGCGTGTGGCTTGGAACCAGCGAGAGGGATTTTTACAGTCGCTTAATCAAACGCAGAGCACCGAGCCCACCTTTGTGAGTCCTTACGAGCAATGGGATATGAGCCTTTCATACCAGTTCAGCCCGAAGGTCGCGGTATTTTTTGAAGGCATAAATATTACCAACGAAACCGTGCATAAACGTGGCAGATTCAGTAACCACCTTTTACTAGTGCAAGATGCTGGAGCCCGCTATGCGTTAGGCGTTAACATTACTTACTGAGTGTATCTTGCATGCGACGCTAACAGCGCTTGGCGTCTTAGCTTTTCGGTGAAGTCTTTTCTAACGCTTCTATTTCTTTCCACAGTTGCTCAGATTGGGCAGTAAGCAAAGAATAGGTTTTTATGTCACCGTTTCGCTGGGCATGCATGGCTTTCTCAAGCAAGGCGTCATACTGCTTGCGCATCTTCTTTGATGGGTTGCTTTTAAATAGTCCAAACATCTTCATAATCCTAGAAAAAAGTGCTGAAACGCGCCCTAAAAGAAAGGGGGCTAAGTAGGTGCGCTTAAAACGATTGTTAGCGACATAACGTTGAGACAGATGCTTTCGATCACCTTTTTTCGTGAACAAACTTTCATGTTTAACAGGTTCAAACAGACAAAGGTTGATGCGAATGCTGCTACTAATTAGGCATCAGCAGCGTTTGGCCTTAAATAAGTGACGGTAAGGGTTAAAAAATAACACTGGCGTTTGCGGTTAGCCTGCCTTCTTTCACATCAACAGAATCCGAAATATCGTTAGGTAAACAGCCGCTGTGCAGCAAGTTGGCTGGATACAACACGGCGCGATTAAACATAGGCTCAATACGGGCGATTTGGGTGAACATGGCGGTATCACCGTTTATGTACGCTTTAGGTGGTAACC